>DASWGX010000698.1:0-9072 GCA_036393455.1 Polyangiaceae bacterium | reverse complement strand
CGCGGCCACGAGGGCGTCCCGCCCCATGGGACGACGCTCTGGATGTCCCATGGGACATCCGGAGCGAGCAGCCGTCTCCTCGGCGAAACCCGGGGAAAACGCTGGATCGCGGTGAGGCACACGGCTTGCTGGAGCCCGGTGCATGGCTCGAATTTTCACTTCGCAACCGCGTGCCTGTTCCGTCTCTGGCTGGTTTTTGCTGTTTGCGCTCGCGCTGGGTGCGTGCGGCAGCGACCGCACGGCGACCTCGAGAGAGGTGGACGAGGACGGTGAATCATCGGGCGGTGCAGCAGGACAGAGCGGCGCCGAAGAAGAAGCGGTGGCCGGTAGTGCCGGGAGCAGCGCCGGTCCCGAGGAGGAAGCCGCGTCCGGCGGTGCCGCGGGCGCGAATGTCGGCGAATCGGAGCCGGAAGCGCCTCCCGTACTGAACGTCTTGCCGGCCGAGGTGGTCGAGGGCGACGTCGGCGTGGCGGAGCTCAGGTTCGTCGTCGAGCTGACACGTCCCAGCAGCGGTGATGTTACCGGCGACTACGCGACGAGCAATGTGCGCGCGGAGGCCGGCAGCGACTACACGTTGACGAAGGGGACGTTCGAGATCCCCGAAGGGGAGACCGAGGCGGTGCTCGTGGTGGACGTGCATGGAGATACCGCGTGGGAGCCGGACGAGGTCGTGACGATGAGCGTACAGAACCTCCGCGGCAATGCGACCCTGGGCGAGGAGCAGGCGCTCGGCACGATCGTCAACGACGACCTGCCCGAGCTCAGCGTCATCGGCTCGGAAATCGTCGAGGGCGACGCCGGGACGCGGGGGTTGCGCTTCGAGCTCGAGCTCGAGGCGCCCACGGACGGGGTGAGCGTTGTCTACACCACCGCCGACGATACCGCCCTTGCCGGCTCCGATTACCAGGCCGCGTCGGGCACGCTGGTGTTCGCCGCAGGCGAGACGCGGGGACGCGTGGAGGTGGAAGTGAACGGCGATACGGACTTCGAGAACACCGAGCGGTTTTGGCTCGAGCTCGACGAGCTCGACGGAGATGCGGTGCTCGGCTTCGCTTCCGCCGCCGGGACGATCATAGACGACGACGCCGATCGAGCGCCGGTGGTGAGTGTCTCCGGCGCCAACGCGCTCGAAGGCGACGATGGTAGTACCGAGATCGTGTTTTACGTCGGTGTGTCGCCGACGGCCGCGGGTGAGCTGACGCTCGACTACGCCACCGCGGACGCAAGCGCCCTGGCGGGCTCGGACTACGAAGCGGCGAGCGGTTCGCTGGTGATTCCGGCTCACGGCACGAGCGGAGAGATCCGCGTCCGAGTGCTGGGCGACACCGAAATCGAGGACAACGAAACCTTCGCGCTCGAGCTCTCCCTCGACTCTGAACTGGCCACGCTGTTCGTCGAGCGTGCGACGGGCACCATTCTGGACGACGACGCGCCGCTCGGTCCGCCGCGCTTGCGTGTGAACGATGGGAGCCTCCTGGAGGGCGACAGCGGAGTCAGCGAGCTCTCGTTTTCGATCACGCTGTCATATGCGTCGGAGCACGACGTGAGCTTCGACTACGAAACGGCGGACGTGAGTGCGATCGCGGGCAACGACTACGAGGCGGCGAGCGGTTCGTGGGTGATTCCCGCCGGCGTCACGCAGGTCGAGCTGCCCGTCGCTGTGTTCGGTGACGAGGTCATCGAAGCGGACGAAGCCTTCGAGCTTCGGCTGAGTAATGTCGCGGGAGACGTCGAGGTCGACGACCTCATCGGCCGAGGCAGGATCATCACCGACGATTTCCTGCTCTTCGTCACGACGGGCGACGCAGCTCTGGTCGAGGGCAACGGCGGCAGCGCCGAACTCGTCTTCACGCTTGCGCTCAGCGAAGCCGCGAGCGAGCCGATCACGCTGGACTATGCGACCGTGGACGAGACGGCTACGGCCGGCGTGGACTACGCCGAAGCGAGCGGCAGCGTGACGTTTGCGCCGGGCCAGACCGAAGCCACGATCGCCGTCGTCGTTCACGGCGATACGTTTCCGGAAAACGACGAGACGTTCGTGCTGGTGCTCGGCGAGCCTCCGCTCGGGGTGGAGCTCCGGAACGACGCGGCCGTCGGCACGCTGATCAACGACGACGGCGACGAGGGGTGGGGTGAGCCGCTGCTGTTCGACGACAGGTCGTCAGTGCCCAACGTCGCGATGAACGCGGCGGGCGATGCCATGGCGGTCTGGTACACGAGCGCGAATTTCGGACCCCAGCGAGCACGCCGCTACGACGCCGGGCTCGGCTGGCAGCCAATCGAGAACGCGGCGGCCGCCGGCGGCTCTGTGTACCCGGCCGGTGTCGCCATCGACGCGGACGACAACGCGCTGGCCGTCTGGAACCGCTACAACATGATACAAAGCCGTTACAGCGCCGGAGCGGGTTGGGGCACGGAAGCGCCGCTCGAAGCGCTCGGTTCGACGGAAGCCAGTCAGCTGGCGGGCAGCGAGTCGGGTGCCGCGGTCGCCGTATGGACGCAAAAAACCGGCAGCGCGCCGCGTGACGTGTACGCGGCTCGCTACGTTCCAGGTGCCGGATGGCTCGAGCCGGAAGCGATGGAATCGCTGAGCGGCCACGCCAACGGACCCGACGTCGCGATCGATCCGGCGGGCAACGCCCTGGTCGCGTGGTCGCAACCGGAGAGCGCGCTTGCTCTGGGCTCCGCGACGCTGCGCCGCTACGACGCTGCCAGCGATACCTGGAGCGAGCCGTTTCTGCTCGACAGCGAAAACTGGACCGTAGGTCTCATCGATCTCGACATGAACGCTTCCGGCGACGCCGTCGCAACTTGGAATCAGCGACAAGGCAGCTTCGAGCGCTGCTGGGTGAGTCTCTACGACGCCGAAACCGACACGTGGACGGCGGCGCGCGTGGTCTCGCTCGACGAAGAGCAGCAGGGCGTACGCCTGCCGCAAGCGGCGCTCAGCGACGACGGCACGGCGTTCGTTACCTGGGTTCAGGAAAACGACAGTACCTGGAGCGCTTGGGCCGCGGTCTACGACGCGGAGCTCGGCGCCTGGGGCGAGGCGACCCTGCTCGAACACGACGACACGGGCAGCGCCTGGGAGCCCCGAGTGGCCGCGGATCCGGCCGGTAACGCGATCGTGGTGTGGGAGCAGTCCGACGGAACCGTGAAGAACGTGCGCGCGAACCGCTACACGGCGAGCGACTCGGCTTGGAGCCCGCCGGTTTTCGTGGACGACGACGCAGCCGAAAGTGCCGAGGACCAGCGCATCGCGATGGACGCCGCGGGCAACGCGATCGTGGTGTGGAAGCAAGGCACGGCCGTGTGGGCCCGCCGCTTCGCGGCGCCCTGAGCTCAGTCTTCGTCGCGCCCGCGCGGAATGCCGAAGCCTTCGAGCCAGCGATAGATCTGGCGTCGGTCCTTGCCGAAGTGCTTCGACGTCGCGCGCACGCTGTGTCCGGTTGCTTCGTAGACGGCGAGCAGCTCTTCGCGCGAGGGACGCCGCGCCGCGAGCGGTTCGTCGCGGGGCGGCAGCGTCGAGCCGCCGGCCGCCGAGTTTGACGCCGCGCCGCCCGGCGGCACCGAGCCGTCGGGCGCGTCGGGTCGCACCGACCCGGGGAACAGTTCCGGCATTGCGTCGAACAGCGCGCGTTCGCTCACCGGCCGTTGAAGCTCGAGGCTTGCCAAGCGATGCACCAATCGGTCAAGACCGCGGAGGTTGTCCGGCCAAGAGCCGAGCAGGACGCGCTCCGCGGCGTCCGGCAGGAAGCCGAGCTCGACGCGCGTGCCGCGCTGCCGGTTCCACGCCGAAAGCAGTGCGTCGATCCACGGCAGTATGTCCTGTCGCCGTTCGCGCAGGGGCGGGAGCCGCACTTCCCACAGGGCCAACCGCGCGTAGAGGTCGCGGCGGAACGCATCCGTTTCCACGAGCTCCGGCAAGTTTCGATTCGTCGCGGCGACGATACGAACGTCGATACGCCGCGCCTGCACGCCGCCGAGCGGTCGGAGCTCACCTTCTTGCAGGACGCGCAGGAGCTTCGGCTGGAGCTCGAGCGAGAGTTCCCCGATTTCGTCGAGGAACAGGGTTCCGCCGTGCGCCGCCGCGAACAGGCCGACCTTGCTGGTGGTGGCACCGGTGAAAGCGCCGCGCTCGTGACCGAAGAGCTCGCTCTCGATGAGCTGGGGCGAAAGCTCGGCGACGTTGAGCGTCAGATACGGCCCCGAGCGCCCGCTGCGCTCGTGAACCTCGCGGGCAAGGCGTTCTTTTCCCGTGCCCGTCTCGCCCAAGATCAGGACCGGCGACGGATCCGCCGCGGCGCGTTCGATCTGCTCGCGGGCGCGCGCCATCCGGGCACTTGCCCCGGGAAGCACCGGATCGTCGCCGAAACGGCGATCGGTCGGCTCGTCGACGACGCCGAGCACGTCCCCGAGCCGGATCACGGCCTGGCCGCCGAAGGGCACCGGCATGTTGGCGCCCTTGCCGTTCACCTTGCTGCCGTTCTTGCTGCCGAGGTCGGAGAGGCAAAGCACGCCGCCGAGGCCGCTCCGCAGCTGGGCGTGCCGGCGCGACATGGTCCGATGAAAGATCGAGGCGACGTCGGCTTCCGGCGAGCGCCCCAGGGTCAAGTTCAAGCTGAGCGGGATGCTCTGGCCGGCGAGCTCCGGCGGATGCACCAGGGTCAGTACTTGTTCCGGCGTCGTCCAGCCGGAGGCTGGAGCCTTGGGATGCGTCGATTGGTAACCAGGGCCGTCCCGCGGCATTTGCCGCGCAGCGTAACCCGGCGCGGCGGCTCGGGCCAGAGCCCTCCGCCAAGCTCTCGAATCACGGAGAGAGCGCGGCGACGAGCGCTCATTGCTCGACGCGGAACACGTACTCTTCGCCCATGTGCGCCGGCTTCGCGCCGGTAGCGATCGTGTCGAAACCGCTGAAGCGGGCGAAATGGACGAAATAGGTACCGGCCGACGGAATCGTCACCCCGAAGGAACCGAGCTGCCCCGGTGTGGGGGTATCGGAAGAGATGACTGTGTTGAGGGACGTAACCACTGAAAGCGTGAAACGGCCCGAGTCCGGGTTGGCGAGCAGGTTGACGGTCGCCGCCCCCGCGCTGAGGTCGACCGCGTACCAGTCGTCGATCGCGTTGTCGCCCGCCGACGTATAGGGAACCATGATTTGGGCGCTGATGTCGCTATTCAGCGGGATGCTCCGAGCTTCCGTGCGCTCGTTGTTGGGCTCGTACGCATCGTTCTCGGCAACGACGTTGAGCGTGAGATCCGCGCGCCCGGTCCCTGCGAAGATGAAAAAGCGCAGCAGCGTCGTGGAGCCCGGTCCCACGGTGGCAAATACGGTCGTCGTGACTCCCTGAGCGAAGATCTGTGGAGCGCCGACCAGCGAGAAGTCGGCCCCAGCCTGTACGTCCAATCCAGCGCGCAGCGTTGCGGCCTGGGCGACACCGATTTCGAGCACGTGCGCGCGACCGTCGTCGGGAACTTGCACCGAGAACCAGTCTTCGTCCCCGGCCGGCAAGTAGATGCTGGCCATGCTCGGCATCGGGACAGTGTGGTCCCGATCGTTGTTTTCGATCGTCTCGATACCGTCGGAGGTTTCGACGTATGTGTCGGGCTCGCTCTCGGTCGCCCCGCCCATGCCCGCCTCTCCACCCGCGACGCTGCCGCCTTCGCCGCCAGCAGCGGAGCCCGTCGGGCTACCGCCGTCGCCGTCGTTCGAACTGCCGCCGTCGCCGTCGTTCGAACTACCGCCGTCGCCGCTGGATCCGCTCGATGGGCTGCCTCCCTCACCAGCGTCGCCGGCTCCCGCATCGCCCGATCCGCGACCACCGGCACGGCCGAGCGATCCGCCGTTGCCGCCGGTTCCTCGCTGCCCACCGCTGCCGCTCTGCCCTCCCGCGCCCAGGATGTTGCCTTCGTCGTCCAGCGAGTCCCTCCCCGGATCGGTGCTCGCGCATTCGCCGCTGTTCGCGCAGATCTGCGTCGGGGTGCAATCGCCGTCGGTTTCGCAAGGGTCACGGCATTCATCGTCGATGCCGCACACTTGTTCTCCTGGGCAATCCTTGTCGTTGACGCAGTCCACTTCGTCGGGCAGCTGACACACGTTGAGGTCCTCGCTCGGACCCAGGACGCAACGCTGGCTGGACGGGCAGTCTCGATCGGCCTCGCACGCCTCGTGACAACGCTCGAATACGCAGACCAGCGGGTCGCGGCAATCCGTGTTGATGGAGCAACTCTCGGAGAGCCCCGCCGCGGTGAGCCGTTCTTCGGTGCTGTCGCCGCAACCCCACGCAAGCTGCGTTGCCACCCAGCCAGCGAACAGTGCGCGCGACGTCTTGCGGGAAAGGCCGAACCGAGCTGCCATTTGCTGGCCTTTTTTACCGCATTGCCGCGGCGCTAACAACCGCGCTCTCGGCGCTCGGCAGGTCGGTTTTTTCAGAACGTGCCGATTAGCCCCGAGACGGTCGGTCCGATGCGGACCGAGAGCGCGAACACGTCGCTTTCCGGCGACGCGTCGTAGCGCGCCGGATCGTCGCCAAGGGCGAACAACACCACCGAAGCTCCCACGGCGGCGGCGCCCGCCGCGAGGCCGATAAAACCGTAGACGTCACGGTTGCGCTTGGCGTCGAGGTCGTCGACCAGGATGGCCAGCATTGCTTCGCAGGCGTCGTTTTCACAGCGACCGCTCGGCGTGTCGCGCGTGGTTGCGACGAACGCGCTGAAGCGTTCCTCGGCGTCGTTCTTCTCTCCCTGATTCCAGATCAAGAACGCGCCACCGACTGCTGCCGTGAGCGTACCCGCGCCGAACACGACGTAACTCAACGCACGCTGGCCCTCGGCGCGCGCGACGTAGTCTTCGAGGTACTCCGCGCGCGGGAGCAGCGTGGCATCGACCCGGTTCATCCCTGCATGCACGAACACCTCCCGTTCCACGTCGAAAAAGCCGGCCCGCTCGACGCGCAAGAAGTGGCGGCCGACCGGGACCTGCATGCCGAGCGCGTAGTCGAGCCTCGGTGTTCCGTCCACGCTCACGACCGCGCTCGGTTCGCTCAAGGAAAGCTTCAAGGTTCCGCCCGCTCCGAGCCCTGCGACGCTCGGCTGCATCGTGACCGCGACGCTGCCGCCACCACCCGGGGCAAGAGTGACGCGGCGCCGCTCCGTTCGGTAGCCGGCACGACGGAGCTCGAGCTCGTGCTGCCCGGGCTCGAGCGCCAGCTTGCCGGTGAAAGGCAAGCGTCCCAGAGGGCGGCCCGCGACGAGCACGTCGACGTCCGGTACGTTGCTCGTCACTTCGAGCTGGGCGAGCCTGGATGTTAGCGGAGCGAGCTCGACGTCCACGACTTCGTTGGCGCCGCCCGCCACGCTGAAACGAAGCCTGCGCGGCTCGTACCCCTGAGCCCACACCGAGAGCAGATGGCTGCCGGCGGTGACGCGCAACGGCGGGGCCGGCGTATGCGCGACGTCGACGCCGTCGATCTGAATTGTGGCGCCCTTCACTGGCGTGCGAACTTCGCAAGTGCCGACTCGGGCAAGCTGCTCTGCCTGCACCTTACGGGCGCGCGCGGCGCGTTCCGGCCCGAGCGCGCTGATGCCGGGGCCGAGCGTTTCCAGGGCGCTGACGGCTTCCACGGCGTTGCCCAGTCCCGCGTGAACCAGCGCCACGTTGTAAAGCACGACGGGATGCTTGGTGAGACGATACGCGGTGCGAAACTCGGCGAGCGCGCCCATCAGATCGCCGGCGTCGTAGAGCACGAGGCCGCGATCGAAGCGCCGGCGCGCCTCGTCGCGCGTCGTTGCGTCGAGCATCGTCTCCGCGCGGGGCTCTGGGGATCGGCCATGGGCCTCGGCCGCGGCCGCGCGCGGAAAGAACAGCAGCGCAAGCACGCCGCATGCCACTCTGCGACGGATGCGCCGAGCGCTGCTCTCGCACGCAATGCACGGCTTCACGGCACGTCTCGTACCGGATCGTCGAAGGGGTTTTCGACGCTGAGCCCGTCTCGCGCTGCGCGCGACGACGCCGTGGCCAGCGGCAACGCCGTAGCGGCCGACGCTGCCGTAGCCAGCGACGCTGCGGCCGAGCGCCGCGCTTTTGCGGCGCTCATCGGCTTCTGTCGCGGCTCGCCGGAGAGCTCTCGGTCGGGCGAAGGCGGAACCGACGCCGGCGCGGCTACCGACGGTGCCGGTCTTTCGTCGCGTTCCGGCTCGCGCCGTGCGCTCGTTGCGGGGGTGGAAACGGGCTCTGGATCGGCTGTGTCGTCATCGGTCTGCGTCCCGAGCCAGGCGTAGAGACCACTCAGAACGACCAGTCCGCCGACAGCGACGGTCGAAGCCAGACGCCGCGCGGCTCGCCGCCTGGAACGCGGCGCGGCGAAAGCCAATGGTCTTGGATCGCCCGCTTCGAGCTCCAGCAGCGCGTCACGAAATGCGCGCATGTCCGCGTAGCGATCGTTGGGATCGACGGCCATGGCGCGCGCCACGAGCGCATCCAAGCCCTCTGGGGCGTCGGGCACGAGTCTGCTGGGTGACTCGAAATGGCCTTCGAAGATCTTGATGCTGAGCGCCGGCAGCGTTTCGGCGTCGAACGGAAGCTTGCCCGTGATGCATTCGTACAGCACGACGCCGAGGGCATAGACGTCGGTGCGCGCATCGACGTCGGGCTGCCCCACCACCTGCTCGGGCGACATGTAATACGGCGTGCCCATCGGCGTACCTTCCGCGGTCAGGCCTTGATTCTCGGCATGCGGCGCGAACTTCGAGATGCCAAAGTCCAGGATCTTGACGAAGGGGTCGCCCCCGCCACACACGAACAGATTGTCGGGTTTGATATCGCGATGCACGATGCCCGCGTCGTGCGCTGCGGCGAGTCCTTCGGCTGCTTGAGCCACCAGCGCTCGGGCCTCGCTGAATCCGAACCGGCCGCGCGTGCGGATCAGGTCGCGCAGCGAGTGGCCGCTGAGCAGCTCCATGAAAATGTACGGCTCGCCGCTTTCGAGCTCTCCCGCGTCGAACGTCTCGACGATGTGCGGGTTCTCGATGCGACCGGCGGCGGAAGCTTCGCGCACGAAACGAACCACGACG
>DASWGX010000697.1:0-2866 GCA_036393455.1 Polyangiaceae bacterium | reverse complement strand
TGGATGCACGACACGCTGGAGTACTTCTCGAAGGACCCGGTGCACCGGCAGTACCACCAGAACGTGCTCACGTTCGCGATGCTGTATGAGAACACGGAGCGCTTCATCAATTCCATTTCGCACGACGAGGTCGTGCACGGTAAGCGGTCTCTCGTCGACAAGATGCCGGGCGACGCGTGGCAGAAGCTCGCGAACCTCAGAACCTTGCTCGCCTACCAGTTCACGCGGCCGGGCAAGCAGCTCGTATTCATGGGGACGGAGTTCGCCCAGTGGCAGGAGTGGAACCACGAACAGAGCCTCGACTGGCATCTCAGTGAAGAGCCCGAGCGGCGCGCCTTCACGCACTATGTGAGCACGCTCGCGGAGTTCTACCGGTCGACCCCGGCGCTGTGGGCAGGCGACCCCGACCCGGAGAGCTTCGAATGGATCGACTGTGCCGATCACCGGAGCTCGGTGCTGAGCTATCTCCGGAAGTACGGCGACCGGCACGTCGTGGTCGTGCTCAATCTCACGCCGGTTCCGCGGGAAAATTACGGCATCGGCGTTCCGGCGAGGGCGGGCTACCGTGTTCGCGTGGACACGGATGCCGAGCGCTTCGGCGGCAGCGGTTATTCTCGCGTCGAGCGCGTGGAGAGCGTCGCCGTGCCGCTGCACGGCCGGCCTCACTCAATCTCGCTGACGCTGCCGCCCATCGCGGCGCTGGTGCTCGAGCCGGAAGCCTGAGCGGCGCGCCTCCGGTCCGCCGTGGCCGTGGCCGTGGCCATCGCCATCGCCATCGCTGTGGTCGCCGGCGTGACCGCCATCGTGCCAGCCGGCACAATCTGGCACACGGTAGGTGTGTGAGGAAACCCATTCATGCGTGGGAAAGGGTGGCATGCGGATTGCTTCGCGAGCTGAGCTCCCCACGAACCCGGACCGCATTGCACCGGAGCCATCCCATGCCGAAATGTTCGATCCGCTCGCATCCCCCCGACACGGCGTTTTACGGCGTCCGGAGTGGGTTGTCGGGACCGGTCGCGTGGCGTGCGACGAATCGAGCGAGATACACGAAGCGCGTCACAGTGACGCCCGCGCGTTACACGCTGCCCCATCGGGTTCACACGTGTTCGCTGCTCGCGGAGCAAGCGTTTTCAGCGAGCCGGGGCCGTCCCCCGAAGCTCGCCTCATCAACACTAACCCCGGCGCTTCTGGCGCGGGAGGCGGTCGAGCCAAGAGAGAAGGCAGGGAAAGGTCGCGGGGGAAGCGGCAGGTCAGGGAGCCGCTCGGGGGAGCGACCACACCAGGGGGTCCCACGAGGGGGGCTCGACCTGGGCAGGCGCGGCAGGGGCGCCGGGGTTGTCTCGTGAAATAGAGAAGGGGGGCGCTTCACATGTGCTCGGGTGCCTCGATCCCCAAAAGGTCGAGGCCCCGAGCGAGGGTGCGCTGCGCGAGCGCGCAGAGCGCGAGGCGCGACTCACGCTGCGACGTCGTTTCCGCGCGCAGTACCGGACAGCGATCGTAGAAAGTCGAAAACGTCGTTGCCAGGCCGTAGAGGTAGCTACAGAGCTTGTGCGGCGCTAGAAGCACCGCCGTTTCGGTCAGGGTCGGGCCGAGGCCGGCGAGCTCGAGCACGAGCGCGCGCTCGGCGGGATCCGACAGCGCCAGCGCGGACGTCGGAGTTTCGGGCGCCGTGCCCGCCTTGCGAAAGATCGACGCGATGCGCGCGTGCGCGTATTGCAAGTATCCGCCGGTGTTGCCCTCGAAGGCAAGCATTCGGCTCCAGTCGAAGACGTAGTCCTTCAAGCGATCGCTGGATAGGTCCGTGTACTTGATGGCGCCGACGCCGACCTGTCGTGCCACGCGCCGCCGTGTTTCGAGGTCGAGCTCGGAGAACCGCTTTTCAACCTCGAGCCCGGCGCGTTCCTCGGCTTCGTCGAGCAGCGAGACCAGCGTCACGCTCTCGCCGCTGCGCGTCCGTAGCATCTTGCGATCGGGACCGAGGATGGAACCGAACTGCACGTGTTCGGCCCGCACGCCGTCGCCGAGCCACCCTGCCAGACGCGCTACGGCGAATACCATCGCGAAATGCTGTTGCTGCGGCGCGCCGACGACGTACAGAAGGCGCGTCGCGCCGAGCTCGCGCACGCGATAGCGCAGGGCGGCAAGGTCCGTCGCGGCGTAGCCGTAGCCTCCGTCCTGCTTGCGGACGATCACGGGAACCGGCTTGTCGTCGCGGCCGGTGAAACCGGGTGGGAAGACGCAGAGCGCGCCCGCGTCGACGCGCGCGAGCCCTGCTCGTTCGAGCTCGCTCGCCACGTCCGGCAACGAGTCGTTGTAAAAGCTCTCTCCACGCACGTGCGCTTCGGCGAGCGTGACGCCCAGACGCTCGTACGCGGCTTGGAACCGCGCCTTTGACGCGTCCACGAGGCCTCGCCAGAGCGCGAGCGTCGTCTCGTCGCCGGACTGGAGTGCTACGACGCGCAGCCGCGAACGCTCGGCGAAGCTCGGATCCGCGTCGAACTTGCCGCGCGCCTCTTGGTAGAAGGCGTTCAGGCGGTCGCTCGGAATCGAGCTGACGTCGCCGCCGAGATCCAGAAGGTGCTCTATCAACATGCCGAACGGCGTGCCCCAATCGCCGATGTGGTTCTGGCGGATCACGCGGTGTCCGAGGAACTCGAGCACGCGCGCCAGCGCGTCGCCGATGATGGTAGGCCGCAAGTGGCCTACGTGGAGCTCCTTTGCGACGTTCGGTCCCGAGTAGTCGAGGACGACGGTGTCCGGGCGCGCGACCAGCGGTACGCCGAGACGTTCGTCTCCGAGCAGCTCGTTCGCCGTGCGTTCGAGGTACGCCGACGAAAGTGTCAGATTGAGGAAGCCGGGCCCGGCG
>DASWGX010000696.1:0-9779 GCA_036393455.1 Polyangiaceae bacterium | reverse complement strand
GAGCGGGCCTTCGAGCAAGGTACGGCCGACGGACGAGCGGAGTCCATCGGCGTCGCGGACCTCGAGCCCGAAACGGCGGTCTTACCGCAGGAAGTGCAGCGGCGGTCTTCGCGGAAGGCGGTGAAAACGGACGGCACACGGCCGCTCGTCGCGAAGCCCCCGACCGGGACGCTTGCCAAAGAGAATCAGCTCCTGCACGAGGCTCTGCGGTCGGAGCGGGCCGGAGACGTTCGGCGCGCGCGCTCGCTCTTCTCACGCTTGTCGAAAGAGTATCCGGCTTCGCCGCTCGTTCCCGAGGCGCGCTCCGGCCTCGCCCGGCTTCAACAGGCCGAATAGCGCGAGAAGGGGTGGGCCGCCGGGCCGGGCTGCGCCCCCTGGGTCCGGTGCCGGGCTTTCGCCCGTGGGGCGCGGTTCTTCGATTCATGCCCGCTGGCGCGCCATTTTCGCGGACTTCGACCGCCGGACGCGATCGCTTACGCCTGATGCGGGGATGAAAAGGTGATGGCACCGCCTCGGCTCCAGCATCTGTGGGACATTACCAAATTGCTCCTTTGGCACCGCCGCGGCCTTCGGTCCGTCGAGATTGCTCGAATGCTCGGGCTGAGTCGGCCGACGGTCGACAGGCGACTCGAAGGGCTGCGCCACGCGGGCTTTCACGTCGTTCAGGAGCGCGATGGCGGCCATGTGCGGCACCGCTTGCTGGCGCCCGCGGATGCCGCGCTTCGCCCAAGCGAGCTTCAGTGGTCGGCCCTGCTCCTGGCAAGCTCGCCCGGGTCGCCCCTTGCGGGTAGCGAGCTTGGCGCCGAGCTCGAAGGACTGCTCGCACCTGGTCGCGCCAGCCGAGGCCCCACTGGCGCCGGCGCGAGCGACTCCGGGCGTCGCCTGCCGCGTGCGGTGTCCTTCAGGCGTCCGCACGAAGTGGTGATCGAGCTCGACCCGGGCTTGGCCTCCGCCGCCGCGGATGAGCCGCTCGCCGAGGATCAACACATCGAGCGTCGCCCCGACGGCAGCGTACGCGTTCGCGCCTCTGTTCGCGGTCTGGCTCGTGCCAGGCTTTGGGTCGAACGCTGGTCCGGCAGGGCCGTGGTCCTTGCTCCGCCGGCTCTGTCTCGCATCGCTGGACGCGCGCCGTCCGTGCCGCCGTCCGTCGAAGCGCGGCCGAGGCCGCTTCAGCCGCCCGATGCCGAACCGTCGCCCAACGCGCGCGCCGCGGTTTCGGCAGAGCGAACGGCGGCGTCGATTCCCGAGCCGTGAAAGGCGGCCCCGGCGAGCACGGCTCGGTGCCGGCCGAGCGTGCTCTCGAGCACCTGCACCCGGCGTCGATGCTGGCCGTCGAAGACGGGCAAAGCGTTGGGCCATGCCGAGACCCAACCCTGCTCGGGCGGCGCGCGTACCGGGAGCGCCGCGCCGACGCAGCGCTCCGCACGCGCTACCCATTCCGCGTCCGGCGTCGTCGCCAGCTCTTCCGCCGCCGGACGGAAGAACATTCTGAGCAGTACGTGTCCAACTGGCGCGCGTCCGGGAAGCTTCGACGAACTGAACGTGCAAGCTCGTGGATCGCGCGGTGACGCATTCGGGACGATGAAGCCGCTGCCGTCGAGGGGGTGGTCGATGGCCTCGCGCCGGTAGGCGAGCGATACGGTAGCGCTCGACGTCGTCTGCAAGAGGCCGAGAGCGCGGGCGTCGTCTCCGGCCAGCGGCTCGAGCAGCCGCGCCGCGGTTGCGGCATCCGTGGCGACGACCAGTGCATCGACCGCCTCTTCCCGACCTTGTTCGAAACCCACGCGAAGACCGTGGCTGCCTTCGCGGATGGTCTGGACGACGCTGTCTTGGCGAAGCTCGCAGAGCTGGGAAACGGTCAGTTCGAGAGCGTCGCTCAGCTCCTGCATCCCGCGCAGGAAGGAACGAATGCCGCGGCCCAGCTCGTCGGGCGCGACCTGGAAGCCGAGCATTCTCGCGGCCTCCCCCGGCGCGAGGGGCGCGAGCTTCGAGCCGTCGAATGCGTACGAGTGCGTCACGCGCTGGTCGATCAAGTGATCGTCGACGCCGACCGCCGCCGCGAGCGCCGGCACCGACTCGCTGCGAGCGACGAAGCCTTCGGCGCCGTGCTCGATCACGAATTCGCCGCTGAGCTCCGTCCTGAGCTGCCCGCCCCAATGCGACGATGCTTCGAACACGACCACTTCGTCCCCCGCCCGGGAGCGCCGGAGCGCGACGGTCAGGCCGGCGATCCCGCCGCCGATCACACCGATTCGTGGCACCGGCTCGGTCTAGCACGGTCGGGTCGCCGCGGACTCCAACGGCCGCCTGCTGCCCTTCCACGCCGCACGCCTCGACTTGTCCGCGTGGGCTCGTTCAGACCGTTTCTCGTCTCCGTGCGTCGGTAGCTCTCGACCAAGGAGGCGGCATGACTCGATTCGACGAAAAGGCGGTTCTCGTTGCGCAGACGGTGGCTCGATTCGCGCGGCGGTTTGCGGCGCCCTGCGTGCTGGTTTCGGGGACGGTGGCGTGCGGACGTCCCCAGGCGCCCGAGGCGGCGGCGGTACAGCCGGCCGCCACCGAGCTCTCGCCGGCGCCGGAAGAGCCGACCGCCGCGGCGCCCCCCGTCGTGACTCTCGGATCCGCCGCCGACGACGGCGAGCTCGAAACGGAGTCGACGAGCGAGAAAGGGCGCGCCCAGAAAACCGACACCGCGCCGCGCGGCCCTACTCCCAGGCGTGGTGTGGCGGCTTCGCCTGCCCCGACCGCTGCGTTGTCGCTCCGGCGAGCCCCGTCGGGCGCGGGCGACCAAGCCGGCGAAGCCGTGGCCGGGCCGTCGGTTCGGCAGGGCGAAAGCTATCGCTACCTGCCCGAAAACGCATTCGCTTTTGCGCGCGAAGAGCCGCTGTCCACGTTCTCCATCGACGTCGATACGGCTTCCTACGCCAACACGCGGCGTTTTCTGAACGGCGGCGAATTACCGCCTCGCGACGCAGTGCGCGTCGAAGAACTGGTCAACTATTTTCACTACGACTACCCGGAACCGAAAGGGACGGAGCCGTTCTCGACGTACGCGGAGGTCGCGGCTTGTCCGTGGCAGCCCGAGCACAGGCTGCTCCACGTCGGTCTCAAGGGGCGGTCGTTCTCCGAGGAGCAAGCGGGTCCGCTGAACCTCGTGTTCTTGCTCGATGTCTCGGGCTCGATGCAGGACGACGACAAGCTGCCGCTTCTGCAGCGCTCGCTCGAAGTCTTGATCCGGCAGCTCCGCGACAAGGATCGCGTCGCCGTCGTGGTGTACGCCGGCGCTTCGGGCCTCAGGCTGCCGTCTACGCCCGGGTCGCGCAAAAACGAGATCCTCGGCGTGCTCGGCTCGCTCACGGCGGGAGGTTCGACCAACGGCGGCGACGGCATTCAACTCGCCTATCACGTGGCTCAGGAGAACTTCGTTCGAGGTGGCGTCAATCGCGTCGTCCTGGCCACCGACGGCGACTTCAACGTCGGAACGACGAGCGAAGGCGAGCTCGTGCGCCTGATCGAAGAGAAGCGCAAGAGCGGCGTTTTTCTGAGCGTTCTCGGCTTCGGCACCGGCAACCTGCGGGATGCCACGATGGAAGCCCTCGCGAACCGCGGCAACGGCAACTACGCCTACATCGACTCGATCGAGGAAGCGCGCAAGGTGCTGGGACGCGAGGCACAGGCCACGCTCAGAACGATCGCGAAAGACGTGAAGATACAGGTCGAGTTCAACCCTCGCAGGGTGGAGAGCTATCGCCTGATCGGCTACGAGAACCGCGCGCTCGCGGCGCGAGACTTTCGCGACGACCAAAAAGACGCCGGCGAGATCGGGGCGGGACACACGGTAACGGCGATCTACGAAATCGTGCCGCGCGGGGCGGCAAGCTCGGACGACGGCGCGAGCTCGCTGCGCTATCAGCGAGGTCGGGCACTGTCCGCGGCGGCGGACAGCGGTGAGCTCGCGACGCTGTTGCTCCGCTACAAGTTGCCCGACCAAAGCCGAAGCCAGGAGCTTTCGCGTTCCGTCTCCGACGGCGCCCTGCCCGTTTCCACGGCGAGCGCCGACTTCCGCTTCAGCGCGGCCGTGGCCGCCTTCGGCATGCTGCTTCGGGGTTCCGCCCACGGCGGTGACGCGAGCTACGACAGCGTGCGCGCGCTCGCCCAAGCGTCGCTCGGAGCCGACTTCGAAGCAGAGCGACGAGAGTTCGTGGCGTTGGTCGACCGCGCACGCGTGCTCGAAGCAAGGCGCCGCTAGGCGGCATCGGCGCGCCGCGCCGGTGGTGGGCCAAGGGCGCGACCTTGCGGCGCGGAGGGAACGGCTCCAGGTAGCGTTGCCATGGCGTCGTTTTCGAGCTCGCGCAGGGAGACACGCAACATCGTCGTCCTTGCGGCGCTGCAGGCCATCTTGCTGACGGTCGGCGCCACGTCGATCACGCTTCACGGCCTCGCGGGCGCCTGGCTCAGCGCCGACAAGGCGCTCGCCACGCTGCCGGTCACCGGCTGGGTGCTCGGCGGCGCCGCGACGGCGTTCGGCGCGTCCCTCTTGATGAAACGCATCGGGCGCCGCGCCGGCTTCGCATGCGGCGTCGCGATCGGCGTGTGTGGGCTCGCCGTGTGTTCGTTTGCCCTGCACCTCAAGAGCTTCTGGCTGTTCGTGACCGGCGCGACGCTGCTCGGTGTCTACAACGCGTTCGGTCAGTTCCACCGCTTCGCGGCGGCCGACGCCGCCAGGCCCGAGCTTCGCGCCAGGGCGGTGTCCTACGTGCTCGCCGGCGGTCTCGTCGGAGGGCTCGCGGGTCCGCAGTTCGCTCGTTCCACGCTGGACGTCCTCTCCACGCGGTTTCTCGGCTCGTACATGAGCCTCGGCGTACTCCTGCTCCTGGCGCTGCCGGTCATCGGTTTGCTCGACATTCCCAAGGAACCCGAGCAAGAGCTCGCGGCGCCGGCGCGCCCGCTCGCCACGATTGCCGCCCAGCCGCAGTTTCTGGTCGCGGTGTGCGCGGCGGGCGTCGGCTACGGCGTGATGAACCTGTTGATGACGGCAACCCCGCTGGCGATGGGTGCTTGCGGCCACCCGTTCGGAACCACTGCAAGCGTGATTTCCGCCCATGTCGTTGCGATGTACCTGCCGTCGTTCGTAACCGGAGATCTGATTCGGCGCTTCGGCACGCTCCGCGTGATGCTGTGGGGAGTGGTGCTCAACGCCGGGTGCGTTTGGGTGGCCGTGGCAGGAGTCGACGTGGCGAACTTCTGGGCCGCTCTTGTCCTGCTCGGAGTCGCCTGGAACTTTCTCTACGTCGGCGCCACGACCCTGCTCACCGAGACCTATCACCCTGCCGAAAAGGCGAAGGCTCAGGGCGCGAACGACATGTTCATCTATCTCATGATGGCGGTCTCGTCGTTCTTGTCCGGCGCCGTGCTCGAACGCGGCGGCTGGTCGGCTCTGAACCTCTCGGCCCTGCCTTTTCTCGCGGGCACCGGGGCCGTCGTGTGGCTCCTGGAACGCCGGCAAAGACGCAGCCGCTCCGTCGCTGCCGTTTGAGGAAAGCCCGGGGAAACCAGGCGCTTAACGCTTCTTAACCAAAAGCAGGGCCGGCGCTTCACACGCACGCCCCAAGCTCCTGTTCGGACGGCGCGATGAGCTTTCCGCGCCGCCATTCAAAGGAGAAACAGGATGTTCGGCTTTTTATTCGGTACGGCGTGCCTGGTCGGCCTCGCGCTGGTCATCGCCCGGGGCCGCCGCCACGGTCGCTTTCGGTACCGCTTCGGGCTCGGTCACGTGCTCGAGCGGCTCGACACCACTCCGGGGCAGGAAAAGGTGATCCGCACGGCTCTGGACGAGCTGCACGAGCAAGCCCGCGAGGTGCGCGGGGAGCTCAAGGAGACGCGGCGCGACCTCGCGCAGGCATTGCGTGGCGAAACACTCGACGTCGCGCTCGTGCACGACGTTTTTCGCCGGCACGACGACAGTCTCGGCAAGTTGCGACAGGGTGGTCTCGGAGCGTTCGGCCGCATTCATGAAACCCTGGACGAGCGTCAGCGGCGTACTCTCGCGGACTTGATCGAGTCGGGCCCCTTCGGCTGGCGCGCGTACTCCCGCGCGTGCTGAGCCATCCTGATCGAGCGAAAGGAGCAAGTTCATGAAACGGACCCTACTCATCGTTCTCTTGAGCCTCGGAGCCGTGGCGGGCTTCAGCGCGGGCTTCGCGCGCCTCTACTTCGGATACCCCGGCTGGGGTCGGCACGGCGGTCCCTACGGTCACGGCCCGTGGACGGAGCGCCGCGCCGCCTTCGAGCGTCACGTTGCCGCACTTTGTACCGAGGCTGCCGCCGATGTGCTGGCGAAGAAGGCGCAGGCTCACTCGAAACCATGACCTGACCCCCGAGCTTCGCGCGGGCGGTTCCAGCGCCGTACGGCCGTGAACTGCCGTAGACTTCTGCCCGTCTTCAGGCCCAATCCCCGAAAGCCAAAAAGAGAACGGTCCGAGCTCGTGGGCACCCAACACGTCCTTGTCATCGACGACGATGTCCGGCTTTTCGAGCTCCTGGCGGACTACTTGCGTCAGAACGACGTCACCGCGGCGCACGCCGAGAACGGGCGCCGCGGTCTCGAGGCGCTCGGACACACGAGCTTCGACGCCGTGTTCCTCGATATCATGTTGCCGGGCATGGACGGCCTGGGCGTCCTACGGAAGATTCGGGAATCGAGCCGCGTACCGGTCATCATGCTCACCGCCAAGGGTGACGAGACCGATCGGGTCGTCGGTCTCGAGCTCGGCGCCGATGACTACCTCGCGAAGCCGTTCAGCCCGCGCGAGCTCTTGGCGCGACTGCGCGCCGTACTGCGGAGGGTGCAGGTCGATCCGGGCAACGAGCGCGTGCAGGTCGGGCCCGTCGCGCTCGATCCGGGCACGCGTCAAGCGTACCGCGACGGGAAACCGCTCGAGCTCACCGGGCTCGAGTTCGACCTCTTGGCCGCGCTGATGCGGCGCGCGGGCCGCGTCGTGCCGCGGTCGAACCTGCTCGAATACGCCGGCCGCGGAGACGTGTCGGTGAGCGATCGCACCGTGGACGTTCACATCTCGCACCTTCGACGCAAGCTCTTGGACGACCCGCCGCGCCTGATCAAGACGGTACGCGGCGTCGGTTACCTGATGGCGAAGGACTGAGCATGAGCCCGCACCACCGGCGGCGGCCGAGCGCGCGCGAGCGTTTCCTCGCGCGGCGTGAGCGTTCCTCGAAGCACGGCCGGTACTCTCACGGCCGCGGGCGACGCGGGCACCGGCTTCAGAGCAAGCTGTTCTGGTGGTTCGGGGCGACCATTTCCCTGACGGGCGCCGCGGTCTTCGCGATGCACGCGATCTTCGGCTCCGCCGCGCCGGACTTCGAGCGCGCGCGCGAGTTCGTAGCCGAACGGCTGGGCGAAAGCTGGGACGACCCGGCCGAGCGCCGCGAGTACGCGAAGGGAATTCACGAGGTCTTTCACCTGAATGTCTCGCTCGTGGACGCGGCGGGGCACACGCTGGAAAGCTTCGGCGACGCCTGCTCTCCTTTGAAGAGCTGGACCATTCCGATCGTCCGCGACGACAGGCTCGCGGGCACCGTGGTGGGGTGTTGGCCCGCCGGCTCGCGGGGTTCCATGGTGCTGATCACCGTGCTGGCGGCTTGCGTCGTGTTGTGGGCAGCATCTTCCGTGATTGCGCGCCGCATCACGCGGCCGCTGACGGATCTGGTGCGCGTGACCAGGGAAATCGGCGCCGGCAAACTGTCGAGCCGCGTCGGCCTCGGACGCCAGCACGCCGGTGAAATCGGCGTGCTGGCGGACGCCGTCAACGACATGGCTGTCCGCATCGAGCGCCAGATGCGCGATCAACGCGAGCTACTCGCCGCGGTATCGCACGAGATCCGAAGCCCGCTCGCCCGGCTTCGCGTGCTCGCGGAGCTGGCGCGAAATGACGACGGCGCGCCGGACGCCGTCGCAAAGATCGAGCGCGAAGTCCTGGAAATCGACGCGCTGGTGGGCAAGCTCCTCGCGAGCTCGCGCATCGATTTCGACGCGTTGAGCCCGCAGCGGCTGCTGGCTCGTGACGTCGCTCTGCGCGAGCTCGAGCGCGCGGGCCTCGGCGCCGAACTATTGCGCGACGAGAGCGACGGAGCGGGCATCGAGGCCGACGCGACGTTGCTCGGTCGCGCTCTCGGCAATCTGATCGAAAATGCCGTGCGGCACGCGGGCGGCGTCGAGGGGCTCGCCGTGGAAAAGAGCGGAGCCCATTGCGTGTTCTCGGTCGAGGACGCGGGTCCCGGCTTCTCGAAGGAAATGCTCACGCGCGCATTCGACGCGTTCTACCGGGGAGGCGGCGCATCCTCTGTTTCCGATGAAGCGCGCGTCGATGCCGGGTCGGAACGGAGCTCGCTCGGGCTCGGCCTCGCGCTGGTCGAGCGCATCGCGCGCGCACACGGGGGGCGGGCCTGGGTGGAGAATCGCGCCGGCAAGGGTGCCTCGGCGAAGCTCGGCGTTCCGCTCGCTCGGGAATTGACCTAGACGACGAGTCATGTCGGACAATTCGGACACGTCCCCGCCGCCGGTGAACGCCAAGCTCACGCTGCTCGTCGAGCGGCCGGGCGCGACGATCGCCCCGGCCCTGTACGGGCACTTCGCCGAGCACCTCGGCCGCTGCATCTACGACGGCATTTGGGTCGGAGAAGCGTCGTCCATCCCGAATACGCGCGGCATCCGCGACGACGTGGTGACGGCTCTCAAGAACCTTCGCATCCCAGTGCTGCGCTGGCCCGGCGGCTGCTTCGCGGACGAGTACCACTGGAAGGACGGAATCGGGCCCCGCGCGCAGAGGCCGAAGACGATCAATACACACTGGGGCGGCGTGGTGGAAAGCAATCACTTCGGCACGCACGAGTTCATGGACTTGTGCGAGCGGACGGGCGCCGCTCCCTACGTTTGCGGCAACGTCGGCAGCGGGTCGGTGCAAGAGATGAGGGAATGGGTCGAGTACATGACGAGCGACGCGGACTCGGCGACGGCGAACCTGCGCCGTCGAAACGGCCGCGAAGCACCGTGGCACCTGCCGTACTTCGGCGTCGGCAACGAGAGCTGGGGCTGCGGCGGAAACATGCGGCCGGAGTACTACGCGGACGTCTACCGCCGCTACGCGACGTTCGTGAAGAACTACTCCAAAAACCAGGTGCGGCGCATCGCCTGCGGTCCGAACGGCTCCGACTATCGGTGGACCGAGATCATGATGAAGCTCGCCGGGCGTCACATGCACGGGCTGTCGCTGCACTGGTACACGCTGCCGACCGGCGACTGGGGAAAGAAGGGCTCGGCCAGCGAGTTCGGAGAAGCCGAGTGGTGCTCCACGCTCGTCCGAGCTCTGCGCATGGAAGAACTCATCATGGACCACGCAGCCATCGTGGACCGATACGATCCGGAGCGCCGCGTCGGGCTCGTCGTGGACGAGTGGGGGACGTGGTACGACGCCGACCCGGACACCAATCCGGCCTTCTTGCAGCAAGCGAACACGCTGCGTGACGCGCTCGTCGCGGCGCTCACCCTCGACGTCTTCAACCGGCACTGCGACCGTGTCGTGATGGCCAACATTGCGCAGACCGTCAACGTACTCCAGGCGGTGCTGCTGACCGAAGGTGAAAGGCTCGTCCTCACGCCGAGCTACCACGTGTTCGAGATGTACAAGGTGCACCAGGGAGCCACGCTGATTCCCCTGAAAATCGAGGGCCCGAGCTACGCGTGCGGCGCTGCTTCCCTGCCG
>DASWGX010000695.1:0-2569 GCA_036393455.1 Polyangiaceae bacterium | reverse complement strand
GCCGTTGCACGTGCAACGGCAGCCACGGCCCAATGGCGGCGTTGCGTCAACGTCGGCTCGTCACCGAATGCCGCAAGGGCCCGCCGGAGCACCGGCACGATGGACGGACCGGGCGGGTACATCAGCGCGAGATAGAGCTTTCCAGCCAGCCGCACCGCGAGCCGCCCGGCTTCCGTCATGTCGTCGCCATGCTTCCAGACTCGCGCCAGCCGGATCGCCGCCGAAATGAACCCTTGCCCTCGCGCCGTCCGTTCGTCGATGGCCAGGTCAGACGACGGCTCGCCCCAGCGTTCGCCGGTGTTGCGGTTCTTCTTCTTCCGTGCTTTTTTCTTGCTGGTCGCCATCTCCGACCCATCCGCCCGGGCGTTGACGCGCTGCGGGCGGTTTTCGTTTCTACCAGATTTCAGGGCTCACAGCAGATTTCGCCCTCGCCTTCGGCAAAGCGAACGGTCAGCACGTTCGGGCACTCCACGTCCCGCCGCTTCGAAAGCGAAACGACTTCGAGCCCCGCATCAGCCGCGCCCTCGATGACGGCGCCGCACGCCGGCAGGCCCTCAGCTTCCAGCGCCGGGCATCGCCCGCCGCACGCCGTCAGGAGTGCCGCCGCTACCAGCGCGCGCTTCACGACTGCCCCCGATCCCGCTTCGCGCGCGCGGCATCGATGCTCGAGATTGCCGGCGCCTGACGGGCCCGACGGCGCTCTGCGAGCTCCCGGCCAAGCTCGGCAACGACCGTCCACTCCCCAGCCTGAGCGGCGCGACTGACGGCCTCAGCGATCGCTACTTCAATCGGGTCGATTCGATCCACCGGGGATCCATCGACGGTTGATTCTCGTCCCTGCTCGTCACCCGGAACCCCTTGTTTTTGGCTTTCCCCTGTTTTTTCAGGGGTGCCGCTCGTTCTTAAAATCCTCTTCCGAAAGGAGTGTTGGTTCGACTCCAACAGGGGCTACAGAAGCAGAGAACATACTGCTCTCGCGATCGGGCTCGTCCGAAACCTTGCCGCCGTTCCCGTCCTCATGGCTCACCGATGGCTCAAACGGACCCGCAGCGGTCAGCGGAACGAGCCACCCGAGGCCGAGCTCCCCCGCCGTCCGAGCCTGCCGGCGGTACCGGTTGATCGCGCCGGATATTGCGAAGCCTCGCGGGCATGACGCGCTAGTGGTGCGGCTGCGAATTGTGAAACTCTCGCAGTGCTCATCCGCCGCGGTGTGCTGCGAGCTCGCTGCGAGACCAGAACCGTGCGCGCTGCCATGTGCTCGCGCCCAACCAGCCTCGAACGAGGCGTCCTCGAAGGGAAGCTGTTCGGCTCGCCCTTGTCGCAGGGTCACATCGACTCAGCGCGCGGTGGCGCGCGCGCTGGCCGCGGCGAGCATTTCCTGCTCGACGTCGAGGCCCGTGACCGCCGCACCGCGCGCGGCGGCCTCAATGGCGTAGGTGCCATCGCCCGTTCCGACATCGAGCACGCGCTTGCCACGGAGCTCCCCAGCCAGGTCGAAGACGACGTTCGTCTCCACGCGTTCGGTGATCTGGCCGAGCGTCGTCGCTCGCCACCGAGCGTAGGTGTTCGCGGCGACCACTGGCTCGGTCACCCCTACAGCCTCGTGTAGAGCCACGACTTCTCGAAGAGCACCTTGCCGAGATGCCAACGCCAGCCCGGAGGTCGGAGGTTGATGAGAGGTTTGGGTTCGGCGTAGAAGTTGCCCTCGCCGAAGCCCGCCTTGCCTCCCCCGATCTCGATGAAGCACCCGCCATGGCCGTTGAAGCGCTCGCCACCGGCCCGGCCGGCAATGACTGAGGCGATGTTCTTGGCCACGATATCGCCCTCCGCGTGCGCGAAGACGCCCGCCTTCGGCAGCGGCTTGCCGAGCTTCAGCGGGATCGAGACCACGTCGCCGATCGCGTAGATTGCTTGAGCCCTAGCCCGGCAGCGACCGCCCATCGTGCCGTGGCCCGCCCCTCACGCATGGGGCGCTCCCGTGAGCTCGGTCTCGGTGGCTCGCTGGTGCTTGTTGGTGATCTCCGCGGCGGGTCCATCTCCTCGTTCACGAGCCGCCGACGCTGCACCCTCGCTATCCACGAAACGGCCGTCCCGGAGCCTCTTCACGGTGTCGAAGCCAGCGATCATGCGCTCATCGTGGGTCACGACGATGACAGCGGAGCTCCGCTCCTTCGCGATCTTCTTCAGCAAGCCCATGACCTTGAATCCCCGTTCGGTGTCGAGGGAGGCGGTCGGTTCGTCAGCGAAGATGATCGGCGGCTCGTTGGCGAGAGCGCGCGCGATGGCGACCCGCTGCTGCTCGCCACCGGAGAGCTGGTCGGGGGTTGTCTCTGCCCGCGAGCCGAGTTCCAGATAATCGAGGAGCTCCAGCGCGCGGCGCCGAGCCCGCCGCCGGCTCGCGCCGTTTAGCTCGATGGCGACCGCGACGTTGTCGCGCGCGTTGAGGAAAGGGATCAGGTTGTGGGTCTGGAAGATGAAGCCGATATTCTCTCGGCGATAGCGACGAGCATTCACGCGGGAGGCGCCATCGGCGAAAATCTCCCGCTCTTGTACCGAGATTCGCCCGCTC
>DASWGX010000694.1:0-4922 GCA_036393455.1 Polyangiaceae bacterium | reverse complement strand
TGAACGTCAAGATAGCGCCGAGCGATTTTCGCAAGAACGCGATCAGCGTCTGAAGCGGCCGCCTCGCCTCAAGCGTCGCGCTCCGGCCCCGCACCGCTCGGCATCGGGTTCTGCTCCTTTTCCAGATAGCGAAAGATGGTGCGCGGGTCGACGCCGAGGTCGCGCGCCGTCTGGGTTCGATTGCCGTTGTTCCGCTCCAGAACCTCGAGCACGTAGCGACGCTGGAAGTCCTCTTTTGCCTTCTCCAGCGGGACGATCGCGCTCATGCCTTCGTCGCGCAGATCGAGATCTTCCACCGAGAGCAGGTTCTTGTCGCAGAGCACGAGCGCCTTCTTGATGCGGTTCTGGAGCTGGCGAATGTTGCCGGGCCAAGTATACTTTCGGATCCCGCTCAACGCCTGCGGAGAAAAGCCGCGCACTTGACTGCCGAGCTCGTCCGCGTATTTGCTGAGCAGTGCCTTGGCGAGGATCAGAACGTCGTCTCCGCGTTCCCGGAGCGGCGGCAGCCAGAGATTGACGACGTTCAGCCGGTAGTAGAGATCTTCGCGGAACTCGGCGACCTTGATCATCTCTTCCAGGTTGCGGTTCGTCGCGGCGACGATGCGGATGTCGCACTTCTCCGGACGGCTGTCCCCGACCCGAATCACGACGCGCTCCTGAATCGCTCTGAGCAGCTTGACCTGCAGTGGTGGAGGCAGCTCGCCCACTTCGTCGAGGAACAGCGTGCCGCCGTCGGCCTGCTGGAACTTGCCGGTGCGGCTGGCGATTGCGCCGGTAAACGCGCCGCGCACGTGACCGAACATCTCGCTTTCGATGAGGTTCTCGGGTATCGCTCCGCAATTGACGGTGATGAAGGGGCCGTTCGACCGGTTGCTGCGCCGGTGGAGCTCCCGGGCGATGAGCTCCTTGCCGGTGCCCGTCTCGCCCGTGATGAGAACGCTGATGTCCGTCCCCGCCACCTTCTGGAGCTTGCGGAAGACCTCCATCATGCTGGGGCAAGCGCCGATGATCTCACCGAACCGCTTGTCGCCGAGCTCGGCGCTGAGCTTCTCTTTGTCGGCGCGGAGCGCATTCAGGAGCATGGCGTTCTGGAGGATCAGCGACGCCTGGCCGGCGAAGATGGTGAGCAGGTCGAGCTGACGCCGATCGAACAGGTGCTTGACGTGATCGTTCGCAACGTAGAGCGCTCCGATGACGTCCCCCTGGCTGAGCAGTGGGACGCACATGACGCTGGAGAGCTTGAGCGCGATGACGCTCTCGCTCTTGCCGAAGGTCGTGTCGCTCAGGGCGTCGCTCACGATGACCGGGCGGCGCGTCTCGATGACTTGACGAACGATACTGTCGCTCACGCCGCCCGATTCGTCCACGATGGCTTCACGCTGGACGTCCCGCGATACGCGCACGCGCGGCGTGCTCTGCTCGCCGTCGCCGGGGTCGACCAAAAGCACGACGCCGCGCGCCGCGCCGGTGACGTCGATGATGCCGTCGAGCAATGCTTCGAGCAGCTCATCGACCGAGCTCGTCGTCATCAGCCGTTCGCTGAACGCATAAAGGCGTTGAAGGCCGGCGAACTCGCTGCCGGTCTCCGCGTGAAGGCCCGTTTCCGATGGCGACGGCTCGCTGAACAGGCTGAACGAAAGCGTCGTTCGCCCGAGCATCAAGCGATCGCCGTTGACCAGACGCGCGCGACGCTTTTTCTTTCCGTTGATCAGGATCTCCGCCTCGCGGTCGGCCTCCTCCAGCTGAAAGTCCCGCCCGTTGAAGACGATCTGCGCGTGATGCGGCGCGACGCTCGAATCGGGAAGCTGTATGTCGTTGCTCAGCGCGCGGCCCAGAGTGACGATCGGCTTCTGGAGCAGGATCGCCACGGGTTCCCCCTCCGGTGGAAAAAAGCGGATCGTCGCCATGCGCGGCACCTAGCGTATCAAATGTGACGCGGCGCGAAAGCCCTACTCCAGGCTGCCCCACAGCTCGAGCCCGATCGAATCCTCGCTGAGCCGCGGCACGAGAGTCTCGATTCGCGCGAAAGCTCGCTCCGGCGACGACAGCGGGGGCTCCGCACGCGCCAACCGTTTGGAGCCGGAAGCGAAAAGGCCGCCGGCAACCAGGCCGAGCGACATCGCGGTCCCGGTAAAGACGAGACCTCGCTTGGCGGGCGGCGAGTCCTCGCCCGTGTAGAACAAGAACACCGGCAGCGAAACCGCCGCGCCGATGCCGGCGCCCGCCCACATCCACCCAATCTGCGAGAAGCTCGGAACCATGAGCACGGAAAAAACCGCGCTTCCAGCGAGCCCGACGTTGTAACCGATGAGACCCCCCAGCGCGGCCGAGTCGTTTGCCATGCCGTAGTCGAGGTCGGCGCCCGACGCTCCATAGCCGAAGGCCGAACCAATCAAGGTGCCCCAAACGACACCGCTCGTGACCAAAACCGAGCTCTCGGGCGGCGGCTCCTGATAGTAGCCGACTGCGTAACCACCTACGGCGCCCAGCGTCGCGCCGAGCGCGACGGCGCGCGATAGCCCGCGAAAGCCCCACTCGTCTTCGCGATCGGCGGTCACGAATTGATAGCCGGCGATCCCCAATCCTTCGCCGGCACCGATCAGCATGCCGGCCGCAATCGACGCCGGCAGTCCTTCGTCCATGCGCGGCCGATCGAGCACGAACACGCCGACCGGCGCCGCGAGGCCGAGGACGGCCGGCGGAATCAAGAAGACGCCGGGATCGTCGATGCCGATCTCATTGGAAAGCCAGACGCCGATGCCCACGCCGTACGCGACCGAAACTCCGTAGAGCGCGCCAATCTCCCCGACCGAACGAGTTCGGCTCGACGCCGGCGCCGGTGCGTACGGCGCCGCCGAGAAATTCGGCAGCGTCGTTTGACCCTGCACTTGACCTTGAAAGCCGGGCGGCGGCGGTCCCGGCGGCAGCGCGGGGGGCGGCTGCGCACCGGGCGGGGGCGGCGGGGCCGGCTGAAACTGAGCCGCGGCGTACTCGCTCGCGAGCAGGAGCGCGAGCCCGAGCAACGACCCCGATGCCCGAGCGAAAGTAGGCTTCAGCAACGGCAAAGCGTGAGGAGCCTACTCTGAACGCAAGGGCCGTGCGAGTAGATCGCGAACGGCTTCTCGCGGTGGCTTCCCTTCGTGCAGTACGCGGTACACCTCGGTGCAGATCGGCAGGTCGACGCCGAGTCGTTCGGCGAGATGGTAGGCGCTCTCTGCCGTCGTCACGCCCTCGGCCACGTGACCAAGCTGCTCGAGCACCTCTTGGAGCTTCCGCCCCCGGCCGAGCTCGAAGCCCACGGTGCGGTTGCGCGACAAGTCGCCGGTGCACGTGAGCACGAGATCTCCGAGCCCGGCGAGTCCGGAAAGCGTGCGCTCGCTTCCGCCGAGGGCGCTCGCGAGCCGGGACAGCTCCGCGAGTCCCCGCGTGATCAGGCCGGCGCGCGCGTTGTGACCGAAGCCCAGGCCTCCACACGCTCCGACGGCGATTGCGATGACGTTCTTGAGCGCGCCGCCTACTTGCACGCCGGTGGGATCGGAGCTCGTGTAGACGCGAAAGCGTTCCGTTGCGAAGTGCTCTTGCGCGTCGAGCGCGAGCCCTGGCTGCGTGGCGGCGAGCGCCACGCTGGTCGGCGCCCCCGCTGCGACCTCGACAGCGAAGCTCGGACCGCTGAGCGCCGCGAAGCGCCGCTGCGCCTGCTCGCCCAACACTTGCTCTGCCACCTGGCTCAGCAGCATGCAGCTTTTCGTCTCGATCCCTTTGCTGGCGCTCACCAGCGAGGCACCAGGATCGAGGTGAGGCCGCGCTTGCGTCAGGGTCTCCCGAAATGCCTCGCTCGGAACGACGAGGACGACCCACTCGGCACCGTCCAGGGTCCGTTCCAGGTCCGCGCTGACGCGAAGCTCGGACGGCAGCTCGAACCCGGGAAAGAACTGGCGATTCTCGCGCTCGCGGACCAGCGCTTCCGCATGCTCACGCTGCCACGTCCACAGACGAACCGGCCGGCCTTTGCCGGACAGGACCAGGGCAAGGGCGGTACCCCATGCCCCCGCGCCGAGCACCGCGGTCGTCATTCCTCGCACTCTCCTACGGGCCGCCTCGAAGTCAACCACCTTCGTGCCTGCCGGCGCCTCCACGTCCCCGCCGGCACAACGGCGCAATACGCTATGCTGCGCGCATGCGAAAAGCTCGGTTCTGGCCGCCGCGTTCCTGCGAGTTCGTCGCCATGGCCATCTTGCTCGTCGGCTGCCCCTCGCGTGAAAGCGTCGGCACGAGCGCCGTGGGCTTCGTGGGCGCAGGAGTCGTCAACAACCCCGGCAACAAGTCGCTCAGGTTCGACATCCTCAAGTTCGGCTTGGAACGCTTCTGTCACGAAATGACGCGCGGGGGCGCGCCCTTGCGCCTCAACGACGACGAGCCGGTGCTCGGGCGTTTTTTCGCCGCGAGCTGCCAGTCCCAAACCATCGACGAGGAAGAGCGCAAGTCCTTCATCGTGCGCTACTCGGGCCGCGGCTACGCGTGGACCAACGTGACGGGCAGGGTCGGCTTCACGACGGAAGGCCTGGTGGAGTACGCGCCGGATTTCCAGATGCACGACGAAGCGATGTACGTCTATTTCCTTCCGCGCTTGGTGGATCCGGGGACGTTCCGCGTGACGCTGGTGGAAAACGACCTCGCGCGCGCGGGGATGAGCATCGCCCGCGTGGACCCGGCCGAGCTCGGCCGCCGTATCGTCGAGAGCCAGCTCAGGCGCGGGTTCACGGTAATCCGCTACGACGCGAGCGGGGAGACTGACTTCGGCCTCGGCCTCGTCCCCAAGGGGCAGAAGCCGTTCAAGCCGTTTATCGTCAAGAACTCCGACAAGCGCGGCCTGGCCAACGACAGAACCGAGGTCCAGAACGGGCAACAGGACTACATCGGCG
>DASWGX010000693.1:0-3166 GCA_036393455.1 Polyangiaceae bacterium | reverse complement strand
CGCCTTGACGGGGGACGTGAGAAACCATGCGATCGAGCCGCCGCAGACGAAGGATCGTGCTGGCCGCGGCGCTTTCGTGCCTTGCTGTCGCGTTGCCGGCTTGGGCGGGCTCCTACCTGGACCGATGCGCGCTGCTCCTGTCCCAAGCCGGTCGCGACGCCGAAGCGGTTCGGGTGCGTCTTTCGGATCGTGAG
This sequence comes from Polyangiaceae bacterium, assembly GCA_036393455.1. GTDB lineage: Bacteria > Myxococcota_A > Polyangia > Polyangiales > Polyangiaceae > DASWGX01. Next base: position 2,972 of record DASWGX010000693.1, on the reverse strand, counting down.
CTCGCCCGCGTGGCGCACGAGCTCGCGACCACGCGCGTCAGGGCGGCTAGCCGCATGCGCGTGCCGCCGGAGGTCGCCCAGGCGCATCCTCACCTCCTGCTCGTGCTCGAGAACTACGAGCGCGCCCTCGCCGCCGCCGCGGAGGGGGAGCCGCCCCGCTTCTTCGTTTACCTCGAGCGCGCTCGAGGCGAGGAACGGACATTCCACAGCGTGCTCAAGCAGCTCGGCTGGACGCTGCCGGAGCTCTGAACCTCAGCGCGCGCCCAGATCGGTCTTCTGCGGCGCCGGCGGGCGCTCGGCGGCCCGCTGAGGCGGCTTCGGCGTACCTGGTACCGCGACGTCGAAACCCGGCACGGCGATGCGCTCGAGCGGCGCGTCGTTGCGCTCGCGCAGGTGTGTCTTGCGCAGCTTGGCAAGGAGCGCGTTCATCGCCTTCTCGACGCGCTCGGCGCCGAGCAATGCGCGGATGCGCTCGCGTTCGTCCTCGAACGCCCGTTCTGCGGCGGGACGTGTACCGCGGCGCCAAAGCACGTGAAAACGCCCGCCGTGCTCGAGGGGCTCGCTCGCGAGCTCGCCGTCGGTGAGCGCCTGAACGGCCCGGAATACCTCGGGAGCGATGCGCACGCGCGGCACGTCCGTGGCGCCGTCCGAAGCGACGAACCCGACGTCGCCGCCGCGGAGCTTGGTAGCCTGGTCGAGTGAATACTCGCGCGCCGCGGCGCGCCAGCGCTCGAGGCCGTCGGGTTTCCTCGCGTTGGAGAGAACCTCCAGCGCGCGCTCGCGCGATCCGACCACGATGCGCCAAACGCGAATCTTCTCGGGCGACGAAAACTCGGCGCGGCTTTGGTCGTAGTAGCGCCGGAGCTCGTTCTCGGTGATGGGACGCTCAGTGAGCTCTTTCTCCTCCAGATCACGCAGTAGAGCGCGTCGCAGGATCTCTCGTTCGCGATCGCGCGCTCGCACCGAATCCTCCACGCTCAGGCGGCGCGCCTCGGCGGCGTACAAGAGCTCGGGAATCAGCACGCGCTCCACGAACGTGTCGCGGATCGCCGAAGGAGTGGGACCGAGAGTGTCGCGCTGGAAGGCCGGGAGCTCGGCCAGGCGTCGCTCGATCGTCTCGCGATCCACGGAGACGCCCCCGGCGGCGAGCACGGACGGCGATACGTCGGCGCTCGCGGCGCTCGCGGCGCTCGCGGCGAGCAAGACCAGGAACGCGACGCGCCGGGCTCGACGGCCGACCGACTGCATGACCCGGGTCTAGCGCACGTGCGCGCGCCGCGAAAACGAATCAGGCCACCCGCGACACGCGCGCTCGCTGTGCGGCGGGTCGGGCGGGGCGCAGCGGGCGAGCCAGCACCCGCTGCTCGAGCGGCGCGATCCGCAGCTCCCACAGGCGCTTTCGCGCTATGGAGAGCGCTTCCGGGTTCAGGTCGATGCCGATCGATCGCCGGCCGAGGCGGCCGCTCGCGGACATGGTCGTCCCGCTCCCGAGATAGGGGTCGAGCACCCAATCGTCGGGATCGGTGCACGCCTCGATCAGGCGCTGGAGTAGCGCGAGAGGCTTCTGCGTCGGGTACCCCGTGCGCTCCCGCGCGACGGGCGCGACGATGCCGATCTCCCAGACGTCGCCGAGAGGCGTGCCAGGGGTCGGCTCGCTCGTTCGGCTCGAACGGCGCCGCCTGCCTTGCGCGTCGACGACGGCTCGCTGTTTGCGGTCGCCCCACGTCACGAGCGTCGAGGGCGCGAGAGGCTCGTAGAGCTGGCGGAATCGGGGCGCCTGCTCGGGATCGCGTACGTAGCGGAGCAGCACGTCATGAACGCGCTGAAAGTTCCGTGTCTTGGACGGCCAGCGCCGGTAGCGCCAAACGATTTCGCTCGCAAAGCAGCGCGGACCGAAGATCTCGTCGCACAGCACCTTGGCATAGTGGCTCGTCTTGGGATCCACGTGGAGGACCAGGCACCCGTGCGGTGCGAGCAAATCGCGAGTTGCGGCGACGCGATCGCGCAGCGCCTCCAGGTATTCGGCAAGACCGCTCCAGCGGTCGTCGAAGGCGGCCTCGTAACGTCGTTCGATGTCGCCACTTTCCGGATTGCGGCTGCGGATCAGCCGCTCGTGTTCCCGCCCAGTGAAAAACGGCGGATCGAGGTAGGCGAGCGTCACGCTGCTGCGGAATTCCTCGCGCAGCGCCGCGAGCGCCGCAATGTTGTCCCCTTCGATAAGGCGATATCGCTCGCTGCCCGGCCGGGAGCGGCGCAACGCTGCACGGGGCGGTGGCGCAGGGACTCCTCTCTCGGCCCACGCAAGGCCGACCGGTGCGAGCTCTTTCATCGACGTCATCGACGCGGAGATCGTACCGAGGCTCGAGCGCGACGGGCCAACATTGCCGCGGCTGGCGACTTGCCGGCGGCGAGGAAAGCGACCATCGTTGACCGCCCCGAAGCGGGACGAATACCAAGGAACGCACGGTGCCCTGCGCGAACGGAATCAAGTCGCTGCTCCTGGCAGGCGTCCTCCTGGTGCCGGCGTGCAAGTCTCCGGAGCCCGAGGTTTGGACCCCGGAGCGCGTCGTCTCGGAGTTCATCGCGCGCGTCCAGCGGGTACACGGCGCTCCTGAAGCTTCGCGCGCCGCGTTCGAGCTCTTGTGGAGCGAAGCACGGCAGAATCTCGGCGAACGCGCGGAGCGCGCAACGGCCGTCGCGGGACGAACCATCGAGGCCTACGAGATGATTGCGCCGTCTCGCGTCGCGCTACGCGGTACGCCGCACGACTACTCGGCCCGAGTGGACGGAAACTGGGCGATAGTCACGGCCAGAACGGACGCGCCCGAGACGGAGTATGCCGTGCGCTGCGTGCGTGAAGGAGGCGAGTGGCGAATCGCGCTGGAGCTGCCGCCACTGCCCGGCATCGAGCGACGCTCTGCGTCCGAGTGAGGGTTTTCGCGCCCTGAGCAGGCGCGCAAATGCAGAAAGCG
>DASWGX010000692.1:0-5955 GCA_036393455.1 Polyangiaceae bacterium | reverse complement strand
TACTCGAAGAAGTTCCGCGAGATCGACGACTGGAAAATCCTCACGGTCTACGAGAAGGAAGGCAACGAGAAGGACGAGGGCAAGCTGCCCGTCTATCAAGGCTCGCCGCTCGTCGGGCTCCGCAACAAGTTCGGGTGGGTGCTCCAGGCCTTCATCGAGGACGCGGAGGGCCGGCTTCGCCTACAGACGCACGAGGAGCACCTGGCCTGCATGGGCTGCCACACGAACCTGGGCGTGACCCTGGACCAGACCTTCGCGTTCCCGCGCAAGGTGCCGGGAAGCGCCGGATGGCGTTACCAAGACCTCGAGGGCATCGCCGACGTGCCACAGCTCGGTCACGCGGAGCCGGAGTTTCTGACGTATCTCCGGCGCGCCGGCGGAGGCGACGAGTTTCGCGAGAACGCTGAAGTTCGCGAGCGCTTCTTCACTCCGGCGGGGATCGACGTGAACGAGGTCTTGCGCGCCGCCCCGGGCGGCGACCGAGACCTCTCGCACCTCGTCCTGCCGTCGCCGGCGCGAGCCCTCGCTCTGAATCGAGCCTATGTCGCGCTCGTTCGTGAGCAGGGCTTCGAGCGAGGACGGGACGCGCTGCCCGCGCCGGCCAAGAACGTCCACCGCGAGATTTCGGAAGAGTCGACGGGACTCGCGGAGAGCAAGCGCGTCTATCTGGACGGCCAGCTCCGGCTCGACTGGAACGCCGCGAAATTCGCCAGAGCAGAACCCGAAGGGCACGCCGCGCGCGCTACGCACGCCGCCTCGCCCTGAGCCTGGCATACCAGAGTCCACCGGCACCATCCGCCGCCGAGCTCCGGCTAGGTCGCGCCGTTTCGCGAAACGGGCGCGTCCCCCTTCGCTTCGTCGATCGCTTTGCGCACGAACAGATCTTCGAGGGTTTCGTGGCGCGGCGTCACCGCGACGACTTCGAAACCGGCGAGCACGGCTTCCCGTACCAGCGCCCTGACGGCATCGCGACCCTCGAGAGCAATCACCGAGCGTTCAGCGAGGCGCGTGAGCTCCGCGCCGCGCTCGCGCCAAGCCGTTTCGAACTCGGGCGACGCGCCGGCAAGCGTCACCTCGGTGCGCTGGACGTCACCGCGCAAAAGCTCGCTCAGCGTACCGCTCACCACCACCTCGCCGCGCCGTAGAATCGCGACGCGATCGCAGAGCGACTCGACGTCGCTCAGGATGTGGGTCGAAAAGAAAACCGTGCGACCGGCGGCGCGCTCTTCGATGACGATGTCTTTGACCTCCTTGCGGCCCACCGGGTCGAGGCCGCTCATCGGCTCGTCCAGAATCAGAAGCTCGGGGTCTGCGACCAGCGCCGCGGCCAGGCCGGTTCGCTGCAACATGCCCTTGCTGAGCCGTCTCACCGGGCGTTCCGCCGCGTAGAGAATTCCGACTCGATCGAGGACGCGGCGCGTTCGATCGCGCGCGGCCTTGCCGCTCATTCCGGAAAGTCGACCGCACAGCTCCACGAACTCCGCGGGCGTGAGGAACGGGTACACGTACGGGTTCTCCGGCAAGAAGCCGATGCGCCTTCGCGCCTCGACGCTCGCCACCGGGTGCCCGAAGATCGAAGCTTGCCCCGCGCTCGGCTCGATCAACCCGGTCAGCACCTTGATCGTCGTCGTCTTTCCCGCGCCGTTCGGACCGAGAAAGCCGAAGACCTGCCCGGTCGCCACCTCGAAGGCGATGCCTCGCACCGCGTCGACGCGCTTTCGCGTGAGGCCGTGACGGTACACTTTGACCAGCCCTTCGACGACGATCGCGGCGGATGCCATTACCGGCGATCCTAGACAACCGGCTCCGCCGAACCACGAAAAGCCGTCGTTGGCCACTTGGCCGAGATTCGCTTTCGCCCTTCTGTCGCAGAAAATTGGTGATAGAACCGGGCGTCGAGCCATTCATTGACGGGAGGCGGGTCGCCGTAACCGCCTGGGCCTAGAGGACACTGCATGATTCGTAACGTTTTGGCTTGCTGGGGCGCGGTGGGGAGCATCGTCTTTGCTTGCAGCTTGGCCTGGGGACAGGCGCCGCCGCCATCGGGAATGGAGCCGCCGCCGGCGCCCGAGGCGCCGCCGCCCAGCATCGCTCCGGCGGAGCCCGCTCCACCGGCCGCGGCACCGGCACCTGCCCCGGCGCCCCCCGCTTCTGCCCCGCCCAGCACTCCGCCCGCAGGCAGTCCCCCACCCTCGACTCCGGCGGGAGACGCAGCCACGGCGGATGCCCGCTCGAGCTGGCAATTTTCTACCGACGGCACGAGCGAAGCCGAGGCGGAAGCCGACGTCGTGGGGCTCGAGAGCTCCGGCGGTGACGCGCGATGGTGGTCACTGCAGGCGCAGAACGCCCTGAACGCCGGTACCGGTTTGATGCACGTCTACAGCGCGGACTCGGGCGGGGCCGGAACCTTCCGCGTTTCGCTCCTCGGCAGCCTCTACAGCGGCTCGGGTTTTCTCTGCAACAGCGAGTCGCCCTGTCCGGTGCCGCCGGGAAGCTCGCCTGCCACCGAAGACTCCGTGGAGCGCATCGGAACGCACATCGGCATTTCCGCCACGCCACTGCCGTTTCTGGAAGCCTTTCTCGGCTTTCACAACTCCGCGACGTCCAACGATCGGGGTAGTCCGCAGCTGCTCCAAGTGCTCGGTGACACGAACCTCGGCGTCAAAGCCTTCATGCCCCACGAGTACGAGCAGATGTTCGTGTTCGGCGGCCAGCTGGAAGCCTGGCTCTTGAACGGTACCGGCGGCGTGGGCCTCGACGGCGGCGGCACGAGCTTCGCGATCCGCGCCCTCGGCACCGCCGACCTGAACAATCGCAAGAACCCCGAAGAGCGAACGCCGCTGCGCTTTCACCTGAACCTCGGTTATCTATTCGACAATTCGGGCGCCGTCGTGAGCGACGTGGAAGAGCTCGAGCCGCCGCTCGGACGCGGAGAGCGCATTTCCAGGATCGAGCGCTTCGGGCTCAATATCAACCGCGTGGACAGTTTCGAGATCGGGCTCGCCGCGGAGTACGTGCACCAGATCGTGCGCCCGTTCCTCGAGTGGTCGATAGATATCCCGCTCAACCGTCAGAGCTACGTTTGCAACATCGACGCCGCAACGGATGCCGGCGACCTCTGCCTCGGCGAAGCGGCCGGGTTTTCGACCACGCCGTCGCGTTTCACGCTCGGTTTGCGCCTCTACCCCTGGACCGACCACGGGCTCGCGTTCACCGCGGCCGCGGATATCGGGACCGGCGCCACCTCGAGCTTCCTCGAAGAGCTGGCGCCGGAGCCTCCGTACAATCTCTACCTCGGCGTCGCCTACGCCATCGATACGGCGCCGCCGGAGCCGGTGGTCAAGAAGGTGATCGTCGACCGGGCGGCACCCGCGCCGGCCAGCATCGAACGCTACTTCCGCGGTCGCGTCGTCGACGCGTCGAGCGGCCTTCCGATCGGCGGCGCTATCCTGACCTTCGAGGGGCGCCCCATCACGGGCATGGTGGCGGCGGCGGACGGAACCTTCCGTTCCATCAGTCTCGATCCGGGCTCGTACACGCTGAACGTGGAGGCCGCCGGCTACCGCAAGGCTCCGTGTACGGGGACCATCCCCGCCGGCACCCCCGGCGTGCCGCCGCCCGCGGGCGGCAGCGGCTTCGGCCAACCGCCGGCGAGCGCCGCTGCGGTTCCGCCTGGAAGCCCGGGCCCGGTCGTCACACCGCTCGAATGCAAGCTCGAGGCGCTGCCCGCCGTAGGAGCGGTGAACGGTTCGCTCTTCGACGCCGAGACGAACAGCCCCATCGGCGGAGCCAAGGTGAAGATAACGGACCGGCTCGGACGCGAGCTTCCGCTCGAAGCCGATGCCGCCGGAAGGTTCCGTTTCGAGAACGTGCCCCCGGGCCAGGCGAAGATCCTGGTCGAAGCTCCCGGCTACATGACGAGCGCGCTCACGCTCGAGGTCGAAGCCAACGAAGAGGTGCCTGCCACCATCGTGCTCCACCGGCCGCCGGCGGAACCGAACGTGGTGGTGACCCCGCGTGAAGTGAAGCTGAACAAGCAAGTCCACTTCCAACACAACTCGGCCGACATCCTCCCCGACTCGATGGCCCTCATCGAGGAGATCGCCGACGTCCTGCGCTCGCACCCCGAGCTCGTAACGGTGGAGATTCAGGGTCACACCGACAATACGGGAGAGCCCGGCTACAACCAGCGCCTGAGCCAGGAGCGCGCCGAAGCGGTGCGGCAGGCCCTGATCGACGTCGGCGTGCAAGCCGATCGCATGGTGCCCAAGGGATACGGTCAGGACCGCCCACTGGTTCCCAACGTCAGCGACCTGAACCGCGCCAAGAACCGCCGCGTGCAGCTGATCATCCTGGGCCGCTGAGCTCCGCCGCTGCGCTCGGGGGGGCGCTGAGCTCCGGAGCCGCTGCGGCGCGCGTCAGTCGCCGGGCGGGTCGGAGTCGTTCGAGCTCGGCTCGGCCGCGATTTCCCGGAGCAGCTCATCGACGCGGCGCGCGGCGTCGTGGCCGACGTCATAGCGAAAACGAAGCGCCGGCGTCTTTTTCAGCGCGAGCTTGCCACCGACGCTGCGCTGCAGCTTGTGCGACGCGCGCCGGAGCGCGCGCACGGCGGCGCGACGCCGATCGGTACTGTCGTCCGAAAGCAGCCGTACGCTCACGTCGGCGACGCCGAGGTCGTCGCTCAGGCTCACTTCCGTAACGACGATCTCGGAAAGCAGCGGATCGCCTAGCTCCCGCGTCAGAGCCATCACGAGTCCGGAACGCAAGCTCTCGGCGACTCGACGCGCTCGCCGGCCGGCCGCGCCGGGCTCAGGCATGGTCGCCGTAGGGCTCGATGCGCTTCTGCGACTCGACGACCCACGCCGACTCGAGCCGCTCCGCGACGCCGATGGCGGCGTCGATCAGCTGCTCGCAATGGGAGGCTTCGCGCGAAACGGCGGCGATTCCGAGCTCGGCGACTTGGTAGCGCTCGACGTCGCCGACCTCGGCCACGCTGACTCTGAAGCGCGCGAAGAGCTTGTCCTTGTAGCTCTTTACCACCCTGCGGCGATCTTTGAGCGAGCGCGCGCCGGGAATCTGAAGAACGACGCGGGCCACTCCGACGAACATTCGATGAGCAGCTGCGTGTCGCCCGCCGCTAGAGCGTCTGCTTGACCTCTTCGACCTCGTACGCCTCGAGGATGTCGCCGGACTTGAGCTCCTGATAGCCCTCGAGCGCGACGCCGCACTCGAAGCCTTCCTTGACCTCGCGTGCGTCTTCCTTGAAGCGTTTGAGGTTCGAGAGCTTGCCGTGCCAGATTTCCACGCTGTCGCGCACCAGTCGCATCAGCGCGGAGCGCCGCACGACGCCGTCGATCACCATGCAGCCGGCGACGTTGCCGGCCTTGCTGATCTTGAAAACCTGTCGCACTTCGGCGCGGCCGATCGCCTTTTCCACGAGCTTCGGCGCGAGCAGGCCTTCCATCGCCGCCTTGACGTCGTCAACGACGTTGTAGATGATGCTGTACTGCCGAATTTCGATTTTTTCGCGTTGCGCCAGCGAGCTCGCCTTGCCGGCGGGGCGCACGTTGAAGCCGATGATGATGGCGCCGGCAGCGACGGCCAGGTTCACGTCGTTTTCGGTGATGCCGCCCACCGCGGAATGAACGACCGCGACGCGCACCTTTTCGGTCCCGAGCCGGGTCAGCGCCTGGGAGACCGCCTCGGCCGAGCCCTGCACGTCCGCCTTGATGATGAGCTTGAGCTCGAGCTGATCGCTCTCCTTCATCGCGGCGGCCAGCTCCTCGAGCGACATCCGTCTCTGGGCACCGGCCGGCGCCAGCGCGCGCTTCTCCTTGGTCTTGCGCGTTTCGGCGATCTCTTGCGCCTTCTTGGCGTCGGTGACGATGTGCACCGGGTCGCCCGCGCTCGGGACGTCGTTCAGCCCGATGATGGAAACCGGCGTCGCGGGACCGG
>DASWGX010000691.1:0-1602 GCA_036393455.1 Polyangiaceae bacterium | reverse complement strand
CGACGAATTTTGGAAGGCCCCGGGCAAGGTCGACCGCGATCTCTTCGAGCGCTTCCGGTACTTTCTTCGTACCACGAATCAGATCAACGGCAGCGTTTGGACCGATCTGCTGCTCCCCGACGCCGAGACGCTAGCGGGGTCCGCGCCATCGGCAGCCGGCGCCGCCGAGGAAAGGGTATGCCTCTCCGAGCGGCCTCCTGCCGAATAGGGCTCGCGATCGCACGGCGTGCGAGCGCCGGCGCGGGGACGGCCACGCTGCTTTTGGCGCTTCCCGCGGTCGCCGCGGCCGAAACGGCACAGGAAAGTGCGCGCGCGGCGCCGGAGACAGCGCCGCCGAACTACCTCCGGCCCGCGTTCGAAACGGCGCTCGGTCTCGCGGCGGCGTCGGTCTGGTACTGGGTCGACGACCGCAACGTCTTCGACTGGGACCGGCCGAGCCTCGAACAGCGCTTGAACGGCGAGGCGTGGCGCTTCGACAACAATACCTTCGCGCTCAATTTCTTGTGGCACCCGCTGGCAGGGGGAGGGCTCTACGTGCTCGCGCGCGGCAACCGCCTGAGCGTACCGGTTTCGTTCTTGTACTCGCTCGCGGGGTCCACGTTGTGGGAATACGTCATCGAATTCAAAGAAAAAGTCAGCATCAACGACATGTTGATCACGCCGATCGCCGGCCTGCCGCTGGGCGAGTTCTTCCACAAGCTCGCCGAGTACTTGTCGAGCGTCCCGCCCCGAACGGCTGCTCAGCACGCGCTCGTCTGGTCGCTCGGGCTTAGCGTGCACGGTCATCGTTCGCTCGACGGCATCGAGCCCGCGCCTGCGAGTCGCGTCGATCGCCTCGGCTACGCGTCCCCGCTCTTCAGCCGCTTTTCTTTCTACTACGGTTTCGGTCAGACCGCGCGTTTCGGCTCGGCGGCGTCGAGCACCCACGTGATTGGGGCGCGCGGCAAGCTCGTGTCGCTGCCCGGCTATTTGACTCCGGACAGCTTCGGGCGCTGGTTTCACCGCGCGGACGTCACGACGCTCGAGCTCGAGCTCGGCGCGAGCGAGCACGGCGTCGGCGGCGACCTTTTTTCCGAAGCGATCGTGGGCGGCTACCACGCACAGTCGCTGGCCTTTTCGGGGGAGCGGCCGAGCGGCGCGTTCGCGACGACCGGCGTCGCGGTCGCCTACCGCTACCGCGACGATCCGAGCTTCGGTTTCGACGACCGCCAGGGTTTCATGCACGCGCCGGGGCTCGCCGTCGATCTCGGTGCGGCAGGGCGCCGGCGCCACGCCCGTCTCGAGCTCAGGTCGTATTTGAGCTTCGGAGGCATGAGCAACACGACACGCTCGGCCGCCGCCTGGGAAGCTCGGGAAGGGCGCACGAAGACCGTGCTCGAGCGTTGGGGCTACAGCTTCGGCTACGGCTCGACGAGCTCGGCCCAGGCGTCGCTCGGCTTGGGCTCGTTCGAGCTTCGCGGCGGGGTCGGCGTTACGGCGTACCGGTCGATTCAGGGTCTGGACCGCACGCAGGAGAACGTCGAAGAGGACGTTGTCGTCACCGAGCTCGCGCGCGACTACACGGCCTCGGCCTGGCTCGCGCCGCCCGCTACCCCGCTCAAG
>DASWGX010000690.1:0-13191 GCA_036393455.1 Polyangiaceae bacterium | reverse complement strand
TCGGCGTCCGCGCCGTTCGGCGAATGCCCTTCGAGCAGCGCCTCCACCAGCTGGCGCGCGCGCGCCTCGAGCTGATGGCGCACCCTCTGCTCGCGGGAGCCTTCGGTGGGACTGCGCGAGAGCGCACGCCACAGCTCGCTGTCGAGGGCTGCCTTGACGAAACCGCGGCGCGCGTCGAACAACTCCATCACGGACCGAACGAAAGCTCGTGCCTGAGCCTCGAAATCCGTCTCCTCCGTCGAAGCGGCGGCTTCTTCTATCGTGGCCGAAAGCTCACGGCGGTGCCGAACGACCAGTGCGCGCAAGAGGCCGTCACGATCGCCGAAGTAGTTGTACAGCGTGCCGACCGAAACTCCCGCTTCCTTGGCGAGCGCCTGCATGCTCGCACCGCCGATGCCCACCTGCGCCACGACGTGCTCGGCGGCCGCCAGGATCGCGTCGGAAACCTCGCCGCGGAGGCGGTCGCGCAAGGTGCTGGCGGGAATCGAAGCCATTGGACGGACTATTTAACATTTGAATCTAGCTTTCAAATCCGGCCGCAGCGCCGCCGCCCAAAGCCGCAAACCCTTGGGGTAAGTTCGGGTTGCCTCCGGGGGCCACCGGCCCCGCACTGGGCGGGCTGACCGGCTTTTCGCTGACACAGGGGGGCGCAAAACCCGCGACCCCCGCTCGAACGTGAACGCAGTGAGTGCACGAGGAGGGACTCGAACCCCCACGGTGTTACCCGCCGGAACCTAAATCCGGTGCGTCTGCCAGTTCCGCCACTCGTGCAGCGACGTGAGCCTTTAGTCGCTCATCGATGACGTGTCCACCCGCTGGGCCGGGCGGCTCGCGGGCGTCGCGAGGGACGTGCGCCGAAAAGGTCAATCGCGTGGCCGAGGCACGGGGAAAGGTGGGGCGGGAGGATACGCGACTCTCGACCACGCTCCGGTACCTACGGCGGAGGAGGGTAATCCGTTTCGGGGAATCGCGCGGCGGGGCAAAAAGCGCATGCTGGCGCCAAGCGGCCTTCAGCCCGGGTTGCCCAGCGCGCAGCGCTCGCCGCTTGCACCCAGGGGCGCGCCGTACGGCGTTGCGGACGAAAGCGGAGCGATGAAGACCTGTCCGCTCGGGCTCGGTTTCGGGATGATGGCGCCGCGGGTGATCGGACGTCCAGCTCTGGCGGCTTCGACCACGACGACGACGTCGCTGCCAGATACCTTGTAGCCCCAGTAGGAGGCGCCGAGGCTGTCGGTGGGTTCGCCGTCGCAGCCGAGGCCGTCCGAACCCAGAGCCACGACGAGCTGTCTGCGCGGATCGATCGCCGGCACGTCGGATTGCCACGAAAGGCTGGGCGAGTGCGCGGTACCCAATGCCACGGCAAGGCAGCGGCACTTGGGAGTGCCCGCCGCAGCGACCGCGAGCCGGACATCATGTCGCGCGCCGAACGGTACCGGTTCGCCCGCGGCCGGCGGCGGTGTTTCCTCCGCGGCCCGCAGCATGCGGTCCTTTTCGTCGGCGCTGAGCGGCCTGTCGAAGTCTTGGACCTCGACGTCGCCGCTGGCCTCGACGTTGGTTTGTACGGATGCCTTGCATCCGATTCCCACCATCGCAACCGCGAGCAGAACGGAACCTGCGCGGACGCTCCGCGGCCCTCCTGAATCGGCAGGTGAATCGGCAGGTGGCACGCGGCGAGCGTCGCATCGCTCGGCCCGTGCGGGCAACTCTTGGGTGGTTCAGCCGATTCCCGGCGATGCGCCACGCCGCCTGGCGTCGCTCCGCCATCGCGCTGGAGCGGGACCGGCAGTTGGTATAGCGTCGAACGGTGGATGTCGACGCGCTGCGCGCGCGCTTGGCGGAAACGGCGGCGCTTCGGCCCGTCGGGCGCGTGCTCGGGGTGCGCGGCCTGACCGTTCGTCTGACGTTGCCCGGCGCGCGCGTCGGCGATGTCGTCGTCGTGCGCCGTCGCGGCAGCCCCCTCCAGGCGGAAATCGTGGCGTTCGAAGAAGGGGAAGCGGTCGCGGTGCCGCTCGGCGACCTTTCGGGCGTTGGGCCCGACGATTCCGTCGAGGCCACGGGCTCCGTCCTCGAAGTGGGTGCCGGAGCGGCCTTGCTCGGCCGCGTCCTCGACGGGCTCGGCCGTCCGCTCGACGGTCAGCCGCTTCCACGAGGGTTGACGCTGGTTCCGGTCGATCGCCCGCCGCCGTCCCCGCTCGCCCGGCAAAAGGTCGAGCAAGCTCTGGTCACCGGGGTACGCGCCCTGGACGGCCTGACGACCCTCGGCGTCGGTCAGCGGGTGGGTCTGTTCGCGGGCTCGGGAGTCGGCAAGAGCACCCTGCTGGGCTCCATCGCTCGCGGTGTTCGAGCCGACGTCGTGGTCGTGGCTTTGGTCGGCGAGCGCGGTCGCGAAGTGGGCGAGTTTATCGAGCGGAGTCTGGGAGAGGTCGGAAGGAAGCGGTCCATCGTCATCGTCTCGACCAGCGACGCTCCGGCGCTCGAACGCTTGCGCGCCGCTCAGGTCGCAACGGCGATTGCCGAGCACTTTCGCGACGAGGGCGCGCACGCGATGCTGCTGGTCGATTCGGTGACGCGAGTGGCGCGGGCGCAACGCGAGGTCGGGCTTGCCGCCGGGGAGCCGCCAGCGCGTCGCGGCTATCCGCCGAGCGTGTTCGCGCTCTTACCGCGGCTGCTCGAAAGGAGCGGTCAGGGCGAGCGCGGCGCCATCAGCGCCATCTACACCGTGCTCGTCGAGGGCGATGATCTCGAGGAGCCGATCGCGGACGAGGTGCGCGGGATCCTCGACGGACACATCGTGCTCGGTCGCGCCATCGCCGCGCGCGGCTCCTACCCCGCGATCGACGTCGTCGGGTCGCTTTCCCGGGTGATGGATCGCGTGGTCAGCGCGGAACACCGCCGCGCGGCGCGAGCGATCCGCGCGTGGATTGCCGCCTACGAGCAGAAGCGCGACCTCATCGCGCTCGGAGCTTATGCCAAGGGCAGCGACGAGCGAGTCGACGCGGCAATCGCCGCGATGCCGCACATCGCGCGGTTTTTGGAACAGGACGCCGAGCACGTGGAAGGCTTCGAGACGTCGCTCGAGCACCTGTGCGCGCTCGCCGCGCGTCGGTGAAAAGGAGGGGTTCACCCGGCTTGCAGAGAGCTCTGACCCTCGCGCGCGAGCTCTTCCTCGAGCTCCTTGAGCAGTTTCTTCGCGCGGCGGCTCAACTTGGTCGGCACGTGAACGTCCACCAGAATGTGCAGATCGCCGCGCCCGCTTCGATCGAGCCGGGGTACGCCCTTGCCCGGCACCGTGACGACGCTGCCGGGTTGCGTCCCAGGGCGCACCGAGGCTTCCGCGGCGGTGCCATCGGGAAGGTCGACGCCGATGTCGCAACCGAGCACCGCATCCGCGAAGCTGATTCTGCGCCGCACGGCCAGATCGTACCCGTCGCGCTGAAATCGAGCGTCCTCGGAGACTTCGATGTCCACGTAGAGATCGCCCGGCGCCGTCCCCTCCGGCCCCGGCATGCCCTGCCCCGGCACGCGTAGCCGCTGTCCGCTGTCGATGCCGGCAGGCACCGTCACCAACACCTTGCGCTCCTTTTCCACCGCTCCTTTGCCGTGACATGCCGCGCAAGGGTCCCCCACCACTTGGCCGGCGCCGCGGCACGACGGACAGGTCGTGCTGAACATGATGAAGCCGCGCTGGGTGGCGACCTGGCCGTTGCCGCCGCAGGTCGAGCACCGCGTCGGGGAGGTGCCGGGTTTCGCGCCCGTGCCGTAGCAAGTGCCGCAGGGCGCGCTTCCGTGCACCGCGACCTCGTGTTTCGCGCCCGTCATCGCGTCGGCGAAAGACACCGAGAGCTCGACTCGGACGTCGTTGCCACGCGAGGGAGCGCCGCGCCGCCGCCCGCCGCTGAACCCGCCGAACCCGAAGAAATCGCTGAACAGATCCTGGAACTGGCTGAAAATGTCGCCGACGCTGGCGTTGCCGAAGTCGAAGCCGCCGCCGAGCCCGGCAAAACCGTAGCGATCGTACTGGGCGCGCTTTTCCTGGTCCGAAAGCACCGAATAGGCTTCGGTGGCTTCCTTGAACTTCGCCTCGGCCGAGGCGTCGCCCGGGTTCCGATCCGGGTGGTATTTCAGAGCGAGCTTCCGATAGGCCTTGCGGATGTCATCCCCGCTCGCCTCCCGAGCAACCCCGATGACTTCGTAGTAGTCGCGCTTTTCGGCCATTACGTGTGCGGCCGCGGGCGAGCACGGCCGGCGGAAACTAAGTCGTGCCTTCGAGCTGTCAACCGCGCCGCGGAAAACGACCAGCAGGCCGGTCAGAGACCCTGCAGCTGACTGAGCAGCGCGGCTTGCCGGTTCAGCTCGGCGCGGGCCCGTTCCAGCTCTTCCTCGAGCTCTGCGACGCGGCTGCCCGCTCCCCGCGCGACTCTGCCCTCGAGCTCCTGGATCGTCCAGCGCGCCGCTGCGAGGTCCGCTTCCCGCTCGGCGTTGAGGCGCGAGAGGTGGTCGAGGCGTCGCTCCTTTTCCGCTTCGACCTCGGGAACCTTGCCGATTTCCGGAGCGGGGCCCGGAGCTTCGGGCACTTTGGCGGTCGTTCCCGCGGCGGCGGTTGCAACGGGCAGGGCGGCTCGCAGATCCTCGAGCTCGCGGACCAGCTCCCTGCCGATGCGCTCCGCTTCCGCGACGTCGCGCTGAAGTCGTTGGATTTCTTCGCCGCGGCCGCGAAGCTGCTCTTCGAACGCTGCGATGTCTTCCGACATCTTGACGTCCTCGACGCCCGCGAGCTCTTCGATGCGGAGGTCGCGCCCTTCGAGCTCCTTTTGGAGGGTTGCCACGCGCGCCTCGAGCTCCGCGACGCGCTCTTCGCGTCGTCCGAGCTCCGCCTGCGAGTCAGCTTGCAAGCTTTCGACCTCGGCGTTGCGAACGGCATCGCTCGCCGATGCCGCGGCCGCCGCCTGCGTCTCGAGAAGCGTGGCGAGCTGGCCCTGTGCCTCTTCGAGCTCGGACTGAACCTCGTCGGCGCGAGTATCGGCGGCCAGCGCGCGCGCTTCGAGCGACGCGATCCAGTCGTCACGTCGCTTGAGCTCGCGTCGCAACCGCTCGAGCTCCACCGCGTCGCCGCGCGGCGGTGCCACGCCGCGCAGCCGTGATAGACGCTTGTTTTCGGCCTCGAGGGCCTGCGCGCGCTCCCGGGCCTTGCGTTCGGCGGCGCGCGCGGCGAGCACGAGCTCGTCGGCGCCGGCGCCGCCGGACGCGGCCAGCGTGCTTCGAAACGGCAGCTGCACGATCGAGAACTCGTCGAGGACGATGCTGCGGCGACTGCCGAGCGCGATGAACCACTCGGGCTCTTCGGCGCCACCCGGAACGAAGCCGTTGTCGAGCGCCGGTAGAGGCTCGCCGTCGGGGGCGAAATCGACGATGGCATAGCCCACGAAGGGCGTCTGGCCGAGCATGCGCACGTGCTCGAACTCCGCCGATACGGCGTCGTAGAGGCTGTAGTAGTCGATGGCGACGCGGCTGCGATGCGTCGCGCCCAAGAGCCCGACGTTGACGTCGGGGTTGGGACAGCCGACGAACACCGCGCCGCGCGCCGAAAGCGCGCGCTTGACGCGGCGGAGCAGCGCGCCGACGTCGCCGAGCTCGGTGACGTCCTCGATGATCGCGACGTCGAAAGCGCCGTCGCGCAGCGCGAGATCCCCCTCGTTGAGCGGCGCGTAAGTAATCTGGCGCGAGGCGCTCTCTGCCGCTCCCTGGGCCGCGCGCGCCGGGTCCGGGTCGTAAAGGTGTACCAGGCGGGCTCCCCGTTGAAGCAGCCGCTCGGCGAGGTCCGCCGTCGCGTCGCCGAAAACGAGCACGCGCCGCCCTTCGGCGAGTGGCTCGACGTACGCCGCCAGGGCGATGCTGGGTCTCGGTGCGGGATCCGCGTTCATCGGGCGCGGCAGGGTAGCCCCGGCCACGTCCGAGCGGAAGGGTTACCGACGCGACGGCGGACGAGATAGGCTGTGCGAACATGGGCAATGTCGTGAAGAAGTGCCTGGTCGTCGACGGCATCACGCCCGTGGGAGCCTATGCGGCCTTGCGGCGGCGGGCCGGAGCCGGCTCGTTCTTGCTCGAGAGCGTGATTTCGGGCGAACGATGGGGGCGCTACTCGATCCTCGGCTACCGCCCGCGCGCGGAGGTCGCCGTGTACGGACAAGTCGGCGTCGATCCGTTCGCGCGTCTCGCGGAGCTGATTCCGTGCGGCGCCGAAGACGACGCCGACGTCGCAGAACGCTTCGCCCACGCCCACGTCGGGGTGTTGAACTACGACCTCGTCCACTATTCGACCAAGGTCGACCCGTGGCCGGCTTCGCTGGCGCAGGGCCCGCTCGCGCGGCTGGTCGGCCGCGCCACCGTCGTCGTGTTCGACAATCTGCTCCACACCGCGACTATTGCCGCCGAGAGCGAAGCAGAGCTCGAACGCGCCGAAGCCGATCTGATGGAGGTCGGAGCGCTGCCGCTCTTGGCGCCCCCGGACCCCAAAGCACGGCCGGCGGACGTGGAAGTGAACATGAACGATGGCGCCTACGGCAAGACCGTCGAGCGCGTCAAAGAATACATCCGCGCGGGCGACGCGTTCCAGGTCGTGCCCGCACGCACGTTCTCGGTCAGCGCGGGGAACGCCGACCCGTTCGACGTGTATCGCGCGCTCCGCGTGCTCTCACCGGCGCCGTACATGTACCTGCTCGAGCTGCCGGAACACGGCTCCGCCCCCGCGGTGGCGATCGCCGGCGCGAGCCCCGAGACCCTGGCGCGTGTCGAAAAACGGCGCCTGACCCTGCGACCCATTGCGGGCACGCGGCGTCGCGGCAGGACGCCGGAAGAAGACGAAGCGCTGGCGCAGGAAATGATCGCCGATCCCAAGGAGCGCGCCGAGCACGTGATGCTCATCGACCTGGCGCGCAACGACATCGGTCGCGTGGCCCTGCCGGGCAGCGTGCGCGTACCCTTGCGGATGGTCGTCGAACGCTACAGCCACGTCATGCACATCGTGAGTGAAGTCGAGGGCATGGTGGACTCGACGTTCGGGCCGTTCGACGCACTGCGTGCCACATTTCCAGCAGGTACACTGAGCGGAGCTCCCAAGGTACGCGCCATGCAGATCATCCGCGAGCTCGAGCTCCGGCCGCGCGGCGCGTACGGGGGAGCCATCGGGTACGTCACACGAGGCACGGACCTCGACTTCGCGATCGCGATCCGCACCGTGGTGATGCAAGAGGGGCGCTTTGAAGTCACGGCGGGCGCGGGCATCGTCGCCGATAGCGTGCCCGAGCTCGAGGCCAAGGAAACCTGGAACAAGGCGCGCGCCGCGCTGGCCGCCATCTTCGCCGCCAAGCGCGGCGCAGACGCCCCTCGATGATCGACGAGAACGCGTTCGGCGCGCTGATCCAGTACGCTACGATTGCACGCGACGAGTACTTGCTCCCGCGCGCCGAGTTCGTCGAACATTTCACGCGCTTCCGCGATGTCACGCTCGCGTATGTGCGCGAGCAGCCGCCCGGTCGTCCGCTTCAAGCCACGGACTTCGGCCACGCCATTTACGTCGAGTTCTGCGAAGAGGATCGGGTCGAGGATCCGCTGGTGTGGCTAAGAACGCTGCGCGTGCGGCTGCTCGAAGCCGGGCTCGAAAGCGTCGGCGTCGTCACCCACGGCGGGCGCTGGGTCCTCGACGACGAGCGCGTCGTGCACGGGCGAGTCGAGTCGAGCGGCGAGCTCACGCTGCTCCGTGTGAGCGCTCCGAGCGAGCCGCTCGAGCGCGCGCTCCTGGCGGCTGCCGCGGCCTGCGGCGACGACGACGGGGACGGCGGTTGGGGACCGGGCCTTTATCTCGACACCGAGGCGCTCGAAGCGCTCGGCCGCAGCGCGAAAAACGCTCCCACCGTGCTCGCGATCGCGGGCGCCACCTTCTATCGAGCGGGCAGTTGAAGTGCAGCGGGGAGGAAGGCGCGGCTCAGATCCAGCGGTGCTCTCGGTACCAATCCACCGTGCGCTGAACGCCCTCGGCGAAGCTCACTTCCGGGTGCCAGCCGAGGCGCTGTCGCGCGAGACTCCCGTCACAGACCCATTGCGCGAAGAGCTCGTTGCACTTGTCGCGCGTCAACATGACGGCGCGGTTCGTCAGCTTGCCGTAGAGCTCGCTCAGGAAAGCCGCCGTCAGCGTCACCGGCTGCGGCAGCGCAAATCGGAGCCAGGCTCGTTTCCTGAGCGCGGCCTCCGACTGGTAGATGAGATCGGCGAAGGTGTGCACCTCACCGTCGTCGAGGTAGAACAAACTCCCGCTCTCGACGTCCGCGCCGAGCGCTCGAACGCAAGCCCCGGCGCAGTCCGGCCCGTACAGCATGCTGAGCTTGCTCCGCGGCGGGTTGGTCAGCGGCAGGACTCCCTTGGCGATGGCGCGAAAGAAAATCAGGATTTCCCGGTCGCGAGGTCCGTAGATGGCCGGCGGTCTCAGGACCACGACCTTCATGGCGTCGCGCTGTTCGAGCACCGCGCACTCGGCGGCGAGCTTGCTTCTGCCGTAATGGGTAACGGGGTTCGCCTCCCGATCGAGCGGCACGGGATTGCCGTCGGCGTCGCTCGGCCCCGCCGCCGTGAGGCTCGAGACGTAGACGAAACGCTCGAGCCTCGAACCGGCGCGCTTCGCCGCCTCGAGCATGTTGCGCGTCCCCTCGGTGTTGACGCGCCGGAATTCGTCGGCGCTTCGCGCCTTGACCAGACCCGCGGCATGAACGACGCCGGTGACTCCGCGTAGCGCCCGCGTCACGCTTTCGGAGTCATCGACGGAACCTTCCACGATTTCGACGCCCTCGAGCGTTTGGAGGAAGCTCCTGTCGCTCGTGCGCCGGGCCAGCGCGCGCACGGCCTGACCCGCGCGCGCCAGCCGTTCCACGACGTGCGAGCCGAGAAAGCCGGTCGCTCCGGTGACCAGCACCGTCATGCGCCGCACCTCGCGACGATGCGCGCCGCCGGCGTTTTCGAATCAAAGCTCGCGTTCATAGATGCGGTACCGCTTGTAGATCTGCCCGCCCATGAGTCGGATGCCGGCGTTGACCGGCGCGTTGTCCTCGAGGGTCCAAGAAAGCTCGCCCCACTCGAGACCGCACCGAGCTCCGGCCTCGTTCAGACGCGTGTACAGGTAGCTGCTGAGCCCGGCGTACTTCCTTTGACCGCGAAACTTCTGACGCACCCCCAGAACCAACAGACGCGCGCTCTTCGGCTTTTTCACCTTCAGGCGCCAGAGCAGCTTGAAAACGCCGGTTGGAAAAAGCCGGCCGCCGAAATCCGTAATGAGCTCGTTCAGGTTCGGCAACGCGAGCGCCACCGCCGCCGGCTCGCCGTCGATCGCGGTGATGCAGGTGATCTCCGGCATGGCGATGAGCTTCAAGTCTTCGGCTAGCTTTTTCAGCTCCGCCTCCGTCATCGGAACGAAGCCCCAGTTTTCCGACCAGGCGTCGTTGTACACGTCGATCACCAGCCGCACGTCGCGGTCCAGTTTGGCCTTGTCCATGGGGCGCGACGTTACTTCGGGCAAGCTGGCGATTTCTTCGTAACCCCTGCGCGCTCGCTTCGGCACGTCGCCGACGACGTAGCGCCACGCGTAGGCGTCCTTGATCTTCGCGAAGCCGGCCTTCTCGATGAGCCCGCCCTGGTAGGGCCGATGGTGCGGCATCAGGATCATCGGAGGCATGTCGAACCCATCGACGAGGCAGCCGATCTCTTCGTTTTGACTCAGCGACATCGGACCGCGCGCGCGCTTCATACCGCGATCTTTCAGCCACGCGCCAGCCGCCCCGAGCAGCTCCCGCGCGACCTCTTCGTCGTCGATGGTGTCGATCAGGCCGAAGAAGCCGACGTCGTCCTTGTGACGTGCCAGGTGCTCCCGGTCTACCTGCGCCGTGCAGCGGCCGACGCAAAAGCCATTGTTGTGAGCGGTGAAGAATGCTCCTTCCGCATGCTCGAAGAACGGGTTTTTCCGGCTGACGCGCTGCTTTAGATCCATGTCGAGCGGACGCACGTACTTCGGATCATCCCGATAGATGTAGTCGACGACGTCGAGGAATTCCTGGAGGTCGTCGCCCAGCGCGTGCTCTCGGATCTCGATGCCCATGCGGACCCGTTGATACGGCGGCTCGTCAGGGTGCGTCAACCGGGCCAAAAACGGGGCCGCTGCAAAGCCTGCCGGCGCCGCCGAAACCCGATCAGATGACGCCGTACTTCTTGCCGACCTTCTCGAAAGCTTCCAACCCGCGGTCCAGATGGCCGCGCTCGTGCGTCGCCATGTAGCTGGTCCTCAGCATGGCGCTCTTCGGCGGGACGCCGGGGGAGATGAAGGGATTGGTGTAGATGCCGTAGTCTTCCAGAAGGTCGCGCCACATCATGATGGTGCGAAGATCCTGTCGAATGAAGATCGGGATGACGGCGGTCTCGGTGTGCCCGAGCTCGAAGCCGAGACGCCGGAGCTCGTCCCGCATGTACGTGAAATTCTCGCGCAGCTTCTCCATGCGCCAGCCCTCGTCGTGCATGACGTCGAAGGCCGCCATTGCGGCGGCCACCGACGGAGGCGCGGCGCTGGCGGCGAACATGAAGGAGGGCGCGAAATGACGGATGTAGTCGAGCACCTGTCGTTCACCGACGAGCCAGCCGCCGATGCTCGCCATCGACTTCGAAAAAGTGCCGCCGATGAGATCGACTTCCGCTTGTACGCCGAAATGGTGGGCGGTGCCGCGTCCGCCCGGACCGATGACGCCGAGCGCGTGGGCGTCGTCCACCAAGAGCCGCGCGCCGTGCTTCTTCACGATCGGAACGATTTGGTCGAGCTTCGCTATTTCGCCTTCGGCGCTGAATACGCCGTCGGTGATCACGAAAGCGCCGTCCTGGTCGTCGAGCTTTTCGAGGGCGCGCTCGAGCGATTCGGGGTCGTTGTGGCGGTAGCGCGTGAGGCGGGCACCGGCCGCCTGCCCGAGCCGCGCACCGTCGTAGAGCGACGCGTGCACGTTTCGATCGATCACGGCGACCGTTTGCTTGTTGCTGAGCAACGCCGAGCACGTGGCCACGTTCACCTGATAACCGGTGGTGAAGACCAGCGCCGACTCCTTGCCGAACCACGCCGCCAGTTTCTGCTCGAACTCTTCATGCAGCTTCATCGAGCCGTTGACCAAGCGTGAGCCGGTCATACTGGTCCCGAAGCGGTCGATGGCGGCCTTGGCGGCTTCGCGCACCCTCGGGTGCGTCGTGAGCCCGAGGTAGTTGTTCGAGCCGAACATGACGACGCGCCGGTCGTTGATCACCGCTTCCGGGCCGTCGTTGAAGTCGAGCGGCCGAAAGAACGGGTAGATGCCCATTTTTCGGGCGTTGTCCGCGGCCTTGAACTTGTAGCACTTTTCGAAGACGTCCTTGCCGCCGATGCTGGCGAGGGAGCTGCGCTCTTTCAGCGACTCTTTCATGTCGCTCGAGCCGGTGAGCTTGACGGCGACGGCGCTGCCGTTCGCGCTCGAACCATTGCTCGCGGCGACGGCATGACCGTTCGACGTCGCGGGACGAGCGACTTCCATTTCACCGACGTCTTCGTTCAGCGCAGGATCGATATTGGGCAGATCGTGCCCGTTGACCAGCATGTGCCACGCGGCTTTCACGCGAGTGCGGGCGTCCATGACGCCTTCGGCCGCCTTCATGACGCGATCGTCCGTCACCCAACGCAGGACGGCGGGGTTCTGCATCGCTTTCTTGCCGTGTTCGAGGATCTGTTGCTTGAGTCCCATCGACGAGTGCTCCTGACGTCGCCCGTCCTAGTCGACCATCGCAGCCTCCAGCGTGGGCAAAGACCGCGAGGAGTAATCGCGCTCTAGCTTCATAGCCCGTTGGTTGCAACTGTTTGGCAGGTCGTCGGCTAGGTTCCTCGGCGGTTCTCCTCTGGTCTGACCAGACGGTTTCGTCAGCGTTCCTGTGCCGCGTGGAAGCTCAGGCGTCGCCGGTTTCGGCTATGGGCTCGGGCCACCCACCGCCGCCCCGCACGGCGAGCTCGACGCCGGCCAGGTAGAGCCCTTCCGCGGGAGCGGTTACCCCCAGATTCCCTCGAGACTTCGATTCGAAAGCCTCGAGAACGACCCGTTCCGCAAGGCGTCCCCGTCCGATATCCACCAGCGTCCCCGCGATGATGCGCACCATATTGTACAAAAATCCATCACCGGAGATTTCGAGCTCGCATAGCCTGGGATCGCTACGCCCGGTTCGCACCTCGACGCGAAAGATGTGTCGCACCGTATCCCTGCGAACGTCGCTCGAACCGCGAAATGCCGCGAAGTCGTGGCGGCCAACGAGTTTTTGGGCCGCGCTCCGCATGCGCTCGACGTCCAACTTGTAGCCGACGCGCCAGGCGCGCCCAAAAAAGAGCGGATCGCGCACCGGCGAGCGCAAGATCGCGTACCGGTAGGTTTTCGAGCGAGCGTGCCGGCGCGGATCGTAACCGTGCGGGACGCGCTCCGCCCGCACGATGCCGACGTCTTCGGGCAGATGCTGCAAAAGGCCCAGCACCCATCCTCGCGAAGAGATGCGAGCCACCGTGTCGAACGCAACGGGATGCGCCTCGGCGTGCACTCCCGCGTCGGTGCGGCTCGTGCAACGCGTCGGTGATGCGCCGGGATCGAGCGCGCGCACCGCGCCGTCGAGGACTTGCTGCACGGTACGAGCGTTGGCCTGACGCACGAAGCCCGAAAACATGGAGCCGTCGTAGCTGGTGGTGAGCAGCACGCCCCCTTCGGCGATTGCGTCCGCCGGCTCGGGCGCTCCCGCCGCCTCGGGACGTTCTGAGCTCGGCGATGGGTTTCGGGAAGAGCCTTGGGTCAGTTGGCGCCCTCGTCGCCCTCGTCGTCGTCGTCGTTGCCGACTCCGGCGTTCGGATCGCCGAGCGGCGTCACGCAGTCCGGGTCGAGGTCGCCTCGCGACGCTCCCGTCTCGTCGTCGCGCACGTCGAACTCCGGCATCGGCTCGCAGTCCGTCGTGATGCCGTCACCGCTGCACGCGCCGGCGCTCAGCGCGAGCAGGGCGAGCAGAACCTTCGTAGACCGTCGCCGCATGGCTCCTCACTTTTTGGGGACGAAGTTCATCGGTACCTGGACGTCCACGCACCCGCCTTTCGGGGCAGGATACGTCATACTGCGCAGG
>DASWGX010000689.1:0-3223 GCA_036393455.1 Polyangiaceae bacterium | reverse complement strand
AAACGATCGCTTGCTCGTCGAACACGTTGCGCAGGTTGCCGTACAGCGCGAGCCACGACCAGAGCTCGTAGCGCGCTCCGACGTCGACCGTGAATTCGGCGTCGGTTCGCAGCGCCTCGTCGAGCGGCTCGCTGCCCGCCGTCTCGCGCATCGGAGCGACGTAGTTCGCGGCGATGTAGCCGCCCGCGCCCGCGACTTCGACGCCCACGGAAGCTCGGCCCTGGTGCTCGGGCACGTACGGCATTCGATCGCCGGCTTCGACGTCGCCGAAAATCGGATCAGCGGATCGGAAGCTCTCTCGAAACTCGGCACGCGTGAACGTGTAGGCGCCGTGAAGCGGAAGCCCCACGGCGCCGAGCTTCAAGTCGTGCTCGACGAAAACCTCCGCGCCGAGGATGCGCGCCTTGCCCGCGTCGAACTGGCGGTCGAGGTTCTCGTTCACGCACCCGCTCGAGAACGTGCAAATGTCGGTCAGGTTCGAATAGTCGTTGTAGAAGCCGATGACGTCCGCCTTGATGCCTTCCCCCGCGACGCGCGCGCCGGCTTCGTAGTTGACGCTGATCTCGGGCTCGATCTGCGGCTCTGCGGCCGGCGGCGGCGGGCTCATCCCGCGGTACACGCCGGCGAGCACCCCGAGCCATTCGCTGAGCCCGTAATACGCGCCCACTCCCGGCAGCGGCACCACGATCGAGGCGCCCTGAGCCTCGCCGCTCAGCTTGTCGCGGAAGGTCGAACGAATCAGCTCGAAGCGCACGCCCGGGGTGAGCGTCAAATCCCGGAACGTGACCGCGTCGAGCGCGTAGAACGACACCGCATCGGTGTTCGCCTCGTTGAACGCGGTGACCACGGTGGGGCTGCCCTCCGGCACGAGCTCGCCGTCGACCACGTCGAACGCGTCTTCGCTGTGCCGGCGTTCGATGCGATCGTTGTGGAATCGAAGCGAGTATTCGAGGCGGTGCGCGAGCGGACCCGACTCGGCCTCGAGCTCCACCTTGGTCATCACCCCCTGGGAGGTGAACTTGCGATCGTTCGGTCCGACGAGCAGCGCCTCCTCCGGCGTCGAACCGTCGGCTCGACCGGAAAGCACGTCGTAGAAAACGGCGTTCTCCGGTGTAGTCGGGTTGGACAGCACGTCGAAGAGGTTCGCGCCGCGAAAGCGATTCACCTTGCGCCAGACGCGCGAAAAATCCTGCCGGTACGCGTGGCTGGTGATCGATAGCCGCTCGAGCGGCCGAATTCGATGCGTTACCACCGCCGCCGTGCGGTGCCATTCCATGCGGTCGAGCGCGCTGGCGGCGTAGCGGAGCCGCGGGGTTCGGCGAAAATCGGCGTCCGTCAGGCCGAGGTAGGTCTCGTTCGAAGCCTCCTCGGAGTAGCTGAGCTTCAAGCCGACCTCGTGCTCGACGTGGGAGGAAGGGTCGAACGCATGTGAGCCCTTGAACATCCACTCGTTACGAAAAAACCCAGTGTCAGCGCCGTCGGGAAGCTGTTTGAACCCGTCGTCGCGGAGGTGAACGCCCTCGATCAGGTAGCCGTTGTGCTCGTCGCTCGCGCCGTAGTAGCCGTGCAGCTTCCCGTACCCGTACTGACCAATGGCCAAGTCGACGACACCCGAAGCGTCATAGGGGATCGGCCGCGTCACGAGGTCGATCGCACCACCGACCGTCTGCGGGCCGTACACGAGGGCCGCCGGCCCCTTGATCACGCGCACCTGCTGCATGCGCGTGATGAGCGGGAAGTAGTACGCGGCCGGCGCGGAATACGGCGCGGGCGCGAACGGTACGCCGTCTTCCATCAGCGCGATCTTCTTGCTGCGGTCGGATAGCGCGCCGCGGATACCGATGTTCGGCCTGAGGCCGACGCCGTCTTCGGCGCGCACGTACACGCCCGGCACGAGCTGCAACACCGAGTGAGGATCGTCGTGCTCGTAGCGCTCGAGCGTGCGCCTCGAAAGGACGTAGGCCGAGCCCGGTGCGCGCGCCGGCTTCGAAGCCGTCACCGTGACGTCGATCGGTTCGTCTACGGCGTCGATGCCAGCCGGCTCGCTTTCGGGGCCCTCCGCGGCTATCGGGTCGCCGCTGGCCGCGTCCCCGGCGCCCTCCGCCGCTCCCGCGCTGGAGTCGCCCTGATCGACTTCCGCCGTCGAGTCGTCCGCACCGGCCTGATCGGCCTCGGGGCCTGGAGCTGGCTCGGTCGCCTCTGCGTCGCCCGATGAGCCCTGCGCCTGGGCCGGATCAGCGCAGAGCAGCACCGGTAAGGCCCAAATGGCGGACAGTCGCCGCAGCGGCGGGGCAAGCATGAGGGCGGGAGAATCCCCTAAATGAAAATGAAAATCAAGTTCACTCTGGCGCGCTCGAGCCCCCGCTGGCTCTCCCGAGCCCGTCCGGAGCGCTTCGCCCACTCGAGAAAAAAGCGCCTTCGCTGTGGGCTAGGCGCGCGGCGACGCGCCGGAGCCCGATTGACGTGCTCGCGGCCGCTCGGTACGCGTGGTGCCACGTGAGCGAAGAGCCGGCGCCGCGTGTGCTGATCAGCGAAGAGCGCATCCGCGCGCGGGTACGCGAGCTCGGTGCTCGCATCAGCGCGGACTACGCTGGCCGGAGCCTGGTGCTGCTGTGCGTGCTGAAGGGTAGCTTCGTGTTCGCTGCGGATCTGGCGCGGTCGATCGACGTGCCGCTGCGCGTCGAGTTTCTCGGCGTGCAAAGTTACGGCTCGGACGTGCGCTCGAGCGGCGTCGTGCAGATCACGCAAGATCTCACCGCGCCCGTCGAGGGCGAAGATCTGCTCGTGGTGGAGGACATCGTCGACACCGGCCTCACGCTCACGTACCTGGTCGAGCAGCTCTCGACGCGCCGGCCGCGCAGCGTGCGCGTCTGCGCGCTCTTGCACAAGCCGGCGCGCATGCAGGAACCGGCTCGCATCGACTATCTCGGCTTCAGCATCGAAGACGTGTTCGTCGTCGGTTACGGGCTCGACTACGCGCAACGCTACCGCAATCTGCCTTACCTCGGCGTCCGCGACGCCGAGCCCACGGGCGCTCGCGACGCGTGAGCGGCGCGCGCGCCGCAACGGCGGATCGCAGGGCGTTTTCAGGGTGTTACTCTGTCGGGTTCGTTCATCGAGGACCCGATCCGAGCGAGCAAATGTTTGCATCCGCACTGGTACCGTGCGCTGGCCGGAATTCTGGAGGTGGAAGAGCTCCCGGGGCAACCGGCCGTCACCACGG
>DASWGX010000688.1:0-1600 GCA_036393455.1 Polyangiaceae bacterium | reverse complement strand
GAGGCTCTGGTAAGGAACGATCTCGCTCTCGAAATGGAGCTCGCGCCGTTCGAAGTCGATGCCGGTGGGAGTGCGGCCGAGCTCGACGGGACGGACTTGGCGCGCGATGGCCTGTGGCAGCTCGCCGATGCCGTGGCGTGGATACAAGAAGTTCGCGTTGTAGCCGAGCTCGCGGTCGTTGAGCCCGAAGGCCCCTTCGAGAACGTCTTCGAGCGCGGGCAGCGGGACGAAACGCTGGCACCACGCGCTCGTGATCTCCCGCGCGGGCACGCCCCAAAGTCGTTCGTTGTAGGGCAGCATGAAGTGACGGCTGATGCCGGCGCCGAAGTGCTGGAGGCAGAATTCCTCGAAGTTTTGCGGCTCGCGCTGCGGCGGGCTCATTGCCGCCCGCACGAAACCGAGCACGCATTCGTGAGCGACGTCGGCAGGCAAGCCGAAGGTATTGGCCTGAAACGGGTAGCGCGTGTAGACGCCGTGGGAAAAGACTCGGCTCTTGCGTACCACGTTCGAACAATCCGGTACCCAGCCGAGCACGCGCTCTTTCCAGCGAGGGTGACGCAGGTGCAAGAGGTGACCGGTGCGATCGAAGCGATAGCCGTCCTCCTCAGCCGTCACGGCGTGGCCGCCGACGCGGTCCAGCCTTTCGAAGATTCGGTAGTCGACGCCGCGCTCGCCGAGCGTCCAGGCGGCGCTGAGCCCGGTCAGACCCGCGCCGAGGATCGCGACGGGGGTTTCGGCGCTTCTTTCGGGAGCGGCGTGCATGCGAGCCGTCAGTGAGCGCTCATCCAATCGCGGCCGTGGCCGACGTCCACGACGAGCGGCACGTCGAGCGGATAGACGTTCTGCATCTTTTCCCGAATCTTGGCCTCGGCGCTTTCGACCTCGCCGTCCGGCACTTCGAACACGAGCTCGTCGTGCACCGTGAGCACCATGCGCGTGCCGGGAGTGACCGGCTCGGCGAGGGCGAGCATCGAAAGCTTGAGCAGGTCCGCGGCCGTGCCCTGAATCGGCATGTTCATCGCAACGCGCTCGGCCGCGAGCCGCCGCGAGCGGTTGCCGCTCTTGATGTCGGGCAACAAGCGGTGGCGGCCGAGCAGGCTCCTCACGCTTTCGCTCGAGCGCGACTCGTCCAGGGTTTTTTCCATGAAGCGCTGCACCCCGGCGTAGCGACGGAAATACGCGGCGATGAAGTTGCCGGCTTCCACGCGGGAGATGCCGAGGGCCTTGGCGAGGCCGCTGTCACCCTGGCCGTAAATCACGCCGAAGTTCACCGCCTTGGAGCGGGTGCGCATCTCGCGCGTCACGCCGCTTGCTTCGACGTCGAAGATCTCCATGGCGGTTCGCGTGTGGATGTCCTGGCCGCTCCTGAACGCGTCGAGCAGGACCGGATCTTGCGAAAGGTGTGCGAGCACGCGAAGCTCGATCTGCGAGTAGTCGGCGCTCACGAGCTGTCTACCCGGCGGCGCGACGAAGGCTCCACGAATGCGGCGGCCGAGCTCGCTCCGGATGGGAATGTTCTGGAGGTTGGGCTCCAACGAGGAGAGTCGGCCGGTGGCGGCGCCCGCCTGATTGAAGGTCGTGTGGATCCGGCCCGTCGCGG
>DASWGX010000687.1:0-8392 GCA_036393455.1 Polyangiaceae bacterium | reverse complement strand
AAGCAGAGCCGCTCGCGGAGATGCTGGTTCGCAAGAGCAAGAACCGCGAGCGCACCGAGCAGCACACGCTGTTCAAGCTGCTCGGGCGCGTCCTCGCCGCGCTCGGCAACCACGAGAAAGCGCTCAAGGCGTATCAATCGGCGCATCAGCTCGACCTGACGGATCAGGAATCGATCCGCGGCATCGCCGACGCCGCGTTTGCCCTGAGCGAC
This sequence comes from Polyangiaceae bacterium, assembly GCA_036393455.1. Taxonomy (GTDB): domain Bacteria; phylum Myxococcota_A; class Polyangia; order Polyangiales; family Polyangiaceae; genus DASWGX01. The sequence continues at coordinate 8,180 of DASWGX010000687.1, read as the reverse complement.
TGGCCGACGTCCCTTTCGAACTACCAGAAAGTGCTCACCTCGCTGGGCGAGGACGATGTCGAGCAGCGCACCGACGTCTACTTCCGGCTCGGGCGCATCAAAGCGGCTCAGGGGCAAGCGCGCCAGGCCGTGAACAACTTCGAGAAAGCGCTCGCGCTGAACCCGGAGCACCGCGCCACGCTGCAAGCGCTGGTCGACATTTACGGCAAGAACAACGATTGGAAACAGGTCGCCGCCTACAAGCGGCAAATTTTGGACAGCGTTTCCGGCGAGGAAGAACGCTATCAGCTGCTGAACGAGATCGGCGACATCTGGGGCGAGAAGGAAAAGAACGCCCACAAGGCGATTGAAGCCCTGGAGGAGGCGCAGAGCCTGCGTCCGCAAGATCACGTGTTGCTGCACAAGCTCTTGCAGCTCTATCAGCAGGCCGGCGAGTGGCAGCAGATGGTGGACACCATTCAGGCCATCGCGGAGCTCGAGGAGAAACCCGAGCTCAAGGCGCGCTACGTCTACACGCAGGCACAGATCTACCGCGACAAGCTCGAGATGCCGGACCGCGCCGTCGAGCTTTTCAACGATTCGCTCGACCTGAACCCGAGCTTTCTCGAGGCCTTCGAACGCATCGACAAGATTCTCACTCAGCAGCGCAACTGGAAGCAGCTAGAACGCGCGTACCGCAAGATGCTGCACAGGATCGCCGGCAAGGGTCAGGGAGATCTCGAGTACAAGCTCTGGTACGGGCTCGGCATCATCTACCGAGATCGCCTGCAGCGGCACGATCAGGCAATCGAGGCGTTCAGGATGACGTCGACGCTACAGCCGGGTGAGCGTCAGGTGCATCAGATTCTCGCAGAGCTCTTCATGAGCTCCGAGCGCTGGGACGAGGCGATCGCCGAGCAGCGCATCTTGCTCGGTGAATCGCCGCTCGAACGGGAGGCCTATCACGCGCTCTATCAGCTCTATCTCCACAAGCAGGCGTACGACGAGGCCTGGTGTCAGGCTGCCGCGCTCGTCTTTCTCGGCAAGGCCGACGCGGAGCAGCAACGCTTCTTCGAGGACTACCGTCCACAGGGCATGTTGGCCGTCAAGGGACGGCTTTCCAACGAGCACTGGGTCAAGCTCTTGGTTCACCCGGACGAGAACCTGTACGTCTCGAAGATCTTCGAGATGATCGCCCCTGCCGCGCTCCAGGCGAAAATCAATCAGCTCAAATCGCAAGGCAAGCTCCCCACGCTCGACAAGCGCTTCAAGCAAGATCCCGCGACCTCCACGGTGACGTTCGCCAAGACGTTCGGCTGGGCGGCGCAGGTGCTCGGCATTCAGCCGCCCGAGCTCTACGTCAGAAATGACGTTCCCGGCGGCGTCATCGCGGTGGCCTCGAACCCGCCTGCGTCGATAGCCGGTCAAACCGTGCTGAGTGGTTTCCAGCCGCAGGAGCTCACGTTCATTTGCGGTAAGCACATGTGTCACTATCGCGGAGAGCACTACATCCGAACGCTCTTTCCGACTCAGGCGGAGCTCACGATCATGCTCTTTGCCGGCGTGATGATTGCCGCTCCGAACACGCCGATGCCGACGGACATGGCTCCGCAGATACGCGCGACCGCTCAAGAGCTCGTCAAGCACATGCAGCCGGTTCAGCTCGAAGGGCTCAGGATGTGGGTGAAGCGCTTCATCGACGAGGGCGCGAAGGCCAATATCAAGCGCTGGAATCAGGCCGTCGAGCTCACGGCGTGCCGTGCGGGCCTCGTGGTGAGCGGGGACCTCGAGATCGCCAAGAAGATCCTGGGCGCCGAGCAGCCGATGCCGGGCGATCTTCCGAGCGCCGAGAAGATGAAAGAAGTTCTTCTTTTCAGCGTCAGCGAGGAGTATTCGCAAGTTCGCAAGGCGCTCGGCGTTGCGGTGGCGGTGGGCTAGGCGAAAGCGGGGAGGGCCTCGAGCTTGGCGGACACGCGTTCCTTCAGGTCACGCTCGTTGCGCGCGGTGACCGCGCTTCTGGGTGTGGGCGCGTCGGGGTGTCTAATCGGCGAAGCGCCCGATTACACGGAGCCGCGCCAGACGCCGCCATTCCTGTTGCTGAACCAGGCTGAGCCGCCGATAACCGCAATCTTTCGCGCGGTATCCGGCGTGGATATCGAATTCAACGTTCCGGTGCGTTCGGAAGACCTCGGAGACGAGCTCGTGGCAAGCTTGGTTCTGGACTATCGGCTCGAGGGGGAGAATCAGCTGGCCTCGGTGCGGGGCGATGCCGGAACGTTTTTCGGCGAACGCCAGCGCTCGATCAGCGTGGTTTGGGATACCGGGCAAACCTTGGGCTGTCATCAGGTCACGATGATCGTGACTCACTTCAGCAACGCGGACTCGAACTTCCTGCCCATCGACCCCGCCGACCAGGCTCTCGCAACCTGGTGGGTGGCGCTGCGAAGCCCGGTGGATCCGGAAAATCTGCCGCTCGACTGCCCGCGTCCCGCGCCGCTTTCCAACAGCGGGGACGACGGTTAGCTCGCGCCACGTTCCAGGCTACTTTCCAGGCAGGTCGAGCGCCACGCGCACGCCGACCAGGCCCTGCGCATAGACGGAGCCCTGGCTGGTGTCGTCGGGCCTACTGGTGTACGTGCCAAGGTCGAGTTCCAGAAACGGGCCGATGCCGAGCTGTGGCGCAGCGTACCAGTCTCCGCCCAGTTGGACCCGCAGCCAGTCGAACCCCTGGTAGCTCTGGTCCTCGCCCGCGAGGTCGAAGGAGAAACGCCGGTAGCCGAGCCCGAGCGAAAGCCACGGATCGAGGCGCACTCCCTGGACCAGATGATAGCGAACCCAAGGCCCCACGGCGAAGCTCGTCGCGTTGCTGCAAGGGCAGCCCTCTTCGTCCGAGAACAAGACGAGCTGACCCCAAATCCCAATGGCCGCTGCGCGGCTGACACCCAGGCCGAGATCCGCGCCGAAGGCCGTTCCACTTCCAGCGACGTCGCCGTACCCGAGGTTCTGCTGAATCGAGCCCCAGGGCCATGCCGGGGCGGCCGAGGCGGCGACGATGACGTGATGCATCAACGTGTCGCGCGCCGGCTCGGGGGTTGCCGGCGGTTCGTCCTTCGTGTCGTCGACCCAATTCACGCGAGCCTCGGGGTGAGGGACGCTCGCGCGTTCCGCTTCGTCCGCGGCCGCAGGCTCGTGTCTGGCAACCAGGACGACGGCTGCGAGGAGCGGGACGGCCCGGCTCGTTCTCGGCATGGCGCCCCTCATAGCACGAAGTCGCGCGGCGTCCGGTACTTGGAGCGCAACCGGGCGGCTTCGAGACCGATTCCCTCGCATGCTGAGCGTTCCGGTGTCGCCGTCCCAGTCCGAGCATACCCTGGAGCTCGGAGAGAATTCCCCCGCTACTGCTTGGCTCGTCGAGTTCGGCGACGAATGCGCGAAGCACGTGGTGCTCGAGCTCGGCGAGCACCGGGTGCTCGGGACTCGTCCTCGCGTCGGAATCCAGGTGTCCGACCGCTCGGTCAGCGGGGAGCACTGCCGCATCAGCGCGTGCGCCGCGGGTCTCTTGGTCGAGGACCTGGACTCGCGCAACGGAACCTTCGTAGGGCCCGCGCGTGTCGGGCGCGCCCTCATCGCGCCGCCCGGCGGAGCCTTCGTCGTTGGCAGAACCAGCGTCTCCGCGCGCCCGTTTCGGGCCGAGCCCGAGCCCGAGCGCCAGGAGTCGTTGCCCGGTCTCATCGGCTCGTCAGCGGCGATGCGAAGCGTAGCCCGCGACGTACGCCGCTACGCCGCGTTGCGAGCCCCGGTGCTCATTCAAGGCGAGTCCGGTACCGGCAAGGACGTCGTTGCGCGCGCGATCCACGAGCTTAGCCGGCGGCGGGGCGCATACGTTCCCATCAACGTCAGCGCTTTTCCCGAAACACTCGTCGACGCGGAGCTTTTCGGGCATCGCAGGGGAGCGTTCACCGGCGCCCTGGCGAGCCGTTCCGGCGCCTTCGAACAGGCGGACTCCGGCACTCTCTTTCTGGACGAGATCGCCGACCTTGCGGCGGCGGTGCAGGTAAAGCTGCTTCGTGTCGTAGAGGACGGAACGGTGCGTCCGATTGGTGGCGCGCCCACGCGCGTCGACGCGCGGATCGTGTCGGCAAGTTGGGCGGACCTTCCGCACCGTTGCCGAGAGGAACGTTTTCGTGAAGACCTCTATCACCGGCTGGCGACCTTCGTGATTCGCCTGCCGCCGCTTCGTGACAGAAAGAGCGATATCGCCCCGCTCTGCCGCGCGTTGTTGCGACGCATCGAACCGGAGCTCGGCGACAAGGAGGTCACCACGGCGGCTCTGGCGCGCCTGGTCGATCACCACTGGCCGGGCAACGTGCGAGAGCTGTTCTCGGTGCTGTATCGAGCCGCTGCCGCAACCGCCGGTCTGGCGATCGGGGCCGAAGCGATCGCCTTCATGTCGAGCTCGGAGCCTTGTGCCGAACGTCCGCGGGGGCCCGGCGTCGCCAAGGCGCTGCTCAGGGAACACGGCGGCAACGTCAGCGCGGCCGCGCGAGCCGCCGGCGTCGCAAGGAGCACCTTTCGCTCGTGGCTACAGCGTCGCGAGGCGAGCTAGACCGCCGAACGGTCTAGAGCTCACCGCGGAGCACGACGCCGCCCGTTCCTGGCCCGAGCCACGGCGAAAGCGCGACGGAGCGCGACGGAACGCTCTGAGCGGTCGTCTCGGACGAAGAACCGGACGCAAAATAGAAGACGACCGTGCCGATGGCCGCAAGGCCGCCGACCACGAAACCGACCGTGGACAATTGCTTCAGGTCGTCGCCCGTTTCAGTTTCGTCCTCGACCGCCGCGCACGGGGCGAGGTACTTGGCGGGTGCCAGCGGGGGATTTTCTCGCGCGCGCGTGCAGATGCCGCGGACCATCTCCATATCGGCGTTGGCCTCGCTCACGATCTCCGCCGAAATGACGTCGGCGTTGTCGTAGTGTTGGCTCGCGACGACCGCCAGCCCAACGCCGGTGCCGATGCCGGCCACGGTGAGTCCGGTCGTGACCCATGCCACCGGAGTCTCGGCAAGCCACGAAAAGAAGGGTTTTCGTCCAGTGAGCGCCCAAGCATCATCGACGACGGGTTCGGAATCCATGTCGAGATCGGGCCCCGGCGCGCCGGGCTTCAGTGCCGCTTCGGACGGTGTTTCGGTTGGTGCAGCGGGCTTGGCTTTCAGCAAAAGCTCCAGGCTGGTCGCGCTTCCCGCCGAAGCGACGACGCTGCTGTGCGCATTCTGGTCGTTCTTGCGGATTTCGAGCGTGTGTTTGCCCGGGCTCAAAAAGACAGGGTCGCGAAGCGGCGTTCGCCCAATACTTTCGCCATCCAGGAGGACGTCCGCGTTTTCCGCGTCCGCCGACAACGTGAGCTCGTGCACGCCCGCTTTGGCGGACGCGAGGCCCGCGTCCGCGGCCTCGCGCTCCGAAGGCGAAGCAGCGTCGTGTTCGCGAAGGAACATGGTGAAGTGCTTCGCGGCGTCGGCTTCGTAACCCGAGCGCAGCTCGCTCTGAGCCAGGTTCAAGAGGACCGCGGGGTGCGGCTTGAGCGCGTACGCCTGAAGGAACGCGGCTCGCGCTTTCGCGTACTGCTTGCGATCGAAATACGCGACTCCCTCCTTGAAGCGTTCGCGAGCCATTTCGAGAGTGGCTTCGTCGTCTTGGGCGCGCGCTGGCGACGGCGCGAAGGTACCCGTGACGAGCACGAAGGCGCTGAGGAGCAGAGCTGCGATTCTTGAACCTGTCATGCAATCACTCGTGGCAGTGAGGGGAAGCTCGGTGCGTGCTCACGCGCGGGCCGCCGGCCCGCTCAGAATGGTGCCTTGCGCACGATGTCCGTGGACTGATGCGGCTCCGGAGCAGGGGCGGGCGGCTTGGGAGGGGGACGCGGCGCCGCTTGTGCCCGGGGCGCCCTCCTCGGCGGAGGCTTTCGAGGCGCGGGGCGCAGCGCTGGCTGCGCTTGGGGACGGGGAGGCTCTGGGGTCGGTCCGATTGCCGACCCGGCGCTCGCCGCGGGAGCGGGCCTTTGCGATGAAGGCTCCGGCGGGGCCTGCTCGGCCGCGTCGCCGAGGCTGGCGGACGGCGCTTCCGGCGCGTCGGTTCGCGGTGCCTCCTTTAGGGCTGGTGGAACGGGCTCGAGCACCGGGGAAGAGGCGAGCGCTGGAGGCTCTGGCCGTTCGAGGTCGGCCGATGACGAGCTAGGCTGCTCGTCGCGAAACGCCAACAGTGCCGCTGCAGCGGCCATGGCGCCGCCGATCGCAATCCATGCCGCCTTTTTGCCGCGCGCCGAGCGCGCCGGTGCCGGCACGGGTGGCTCCGCCGGTGAGACCGGCCTCGGGAGCGGGCTCGTTCCACGGCCCGCCTGCTTGCTGGCCGTTGAGCCTTCGCGCATCGGTTCGGGCTCCGGCTGGCGCGGCTCCGCGGGCGTCGAGGCGTGGGCTGCGGTTGGCGGTGCCAACCCGAGCTTCGTCGGAAGCCGCTCGCGCCGGCCTTGATCCTCCGCAGGCTTGCTGGATGGGCTTTCCGGTGCGTGGTCGGGGCCTGCTTGGTTCGGTGTGTCCGAGCGCTCGGGCTCGGGTTGGGATGGGCTCTCGCTGCCGTCGGCGGGCGTCGCAGTCGGGTTCGGAGCGCGCACGATCGCGCTCGGCAGCGTGATGGGCGCGGGGATGCCGAGGAGCGTGTGCTTGTGCTCGCCGCGAGGGCTCTCGACCGCAATGCCGCCTGGCGGCGTCTTGATGCGTTCTCCAGCGGAACGGCCGTTGTTGGCCGCCGAGCTCGGCGCGGCCTCGGCAGCAGGCGCCGCGCGCTCGGCATGGGGGCTCGGCGCATCCGTGGCCGGGCCGCCCTGCCGAGGTTCCGCATCCGGCTCGGCAGAGCCCCATTGATCGTCGATGGCACCGGACTCTTCGGCGTCCGGCGCCCACGAGGGCTTGAAACGAACCGATACGGCTTCCGCGAGATCGGCGTCCAAGTCCTCAGACTCCGCGGCGGTTTTGTCCGCGGGCTGGGCTGGGTCCTTTGCCATTAGCGGGCGGCGTAGGCTACCACCCGTACACTGCACGGTGCAACGCAGCCCATGTCCGGCACTTCACGAACCAGCGGCCGACCAACCCGCGCGTGGCGCGCGGGACGCCGGGCATTGCGGCGCTTGGTTGGTCTCGGTGTCTTCGTCCTGATTGCCGAAGCCTGCAAGGAGTCCATGCCCGATGACCGGGGTCGAGCGCCAGCTACGTCTGCGAAGCCGATGTCGTCGTTGCTTCCGTCGAGAGCTGAGGTGGTTCAAGCGTCCGATCGCTTGGCGCTGGAAGCGGAGCGCCTCACCGGCGTCGAGCGAGCCGCGCAAAATCACCGCGCGGGTCGAATGCGCGCCGCGCTCTGGCGCATGGAACGGCGGCGTGCGGATGCTCTCGAAGCCATGGAGCTTTTCAGGAACGCGGAGCTCGAGGCGTGGAAGGGAGCGTGCGAAGCCGCTTTGGACCGCGTCGAGATCGAAGCCGAACTCGCGGCGGACCCGGGCATCTTGTTTCGCGGCGCTTATCGGATCGCCCATGTCGCCGACGCTGCGACCTGCAAGACCAGGGCGAAGCGCCGGCTGGGAATGCTGTCGGCGTACGCGCCTCCCGGCGACGTCCTGGCGCGGCTGATCGAGGTCGAGAACGGCACCGGCAGTGCTGTGGCAGCCCGTGCCGTCGAGCCCGCGCCTCGCGGCCAAGTGATCGCTCCCGACGTCGCGAAGATGCCCGAGCCGGCGCGCCTCACGCACATCGAACGCTACGGTGCGGACGACACCGCGCGGATCGTCGCGTTCGTCACGCGTCCAGTCAGGTTCTCCGCGGGTGCGCTGGCTGAGGACGGCAAGACAGGTCCGCGCTTCTACGTCGACATCGACGACTCCCAGCACGACCTCGCGACGGACACGGAGGTCGGCGGGTTGGTCACGCGCGTCCGCGTTGCACGCAGGGGCAGCGGCACGCGCCTCGCTCTCGATTTGACGTCGCCCGTCTATCATCGGGTGTTCTACCTGCCGGAACCCTTCCGACTGGTGATCGACGTTTCGCGCCATCCGCCGCGCGATTCGGTCGCGGGCCGTGCGGGTCCGCGGGTGGTGCGCCGCGTCGTTCTGGACCCCGGCCACGGCGGGCTCGATCCCGGCGCGATTGGCCCGAACGGCC
>DASWGX010000686.1:0-5563 GCA_036393455.1 Polyangiaceae bacterium | reverse complement strand
GAACGGAGCAATGCGGAGCTCGAACGCTTCACCTACACGGTTTCGCACGATCTGAAGAGCCCGCTCATCACCATCAAGGGCTTTCTCGGCGTGCTCGAAGAGGACGCTCTCGCCGGCGACCTCGACCGAATGAAAAAGGACATGGAGCGGATCGCGAACGCGGCCGACAAGATGCAGCAGCTGCTCGAGGACTTGCTCGAGCTCTCGCGCATCGGGCGCATCGTGAACCCCCCCGAAGACGTGCCGCTGGTCGACGTAGCCCGCGACGTGGTCGAAATGCTCTCGGGGCCGATCGCGGAGAAACGCGCGCGCGTCGATGTCGATCCCGCCCTGCCCGTCGTCCACGGCGACCGGCTGCGCCTGCAAGAGGTGCTCCAGAATCTCATCGAGAACGCGCTCAAGTTCCAACGGCCGGACAGCGACGTCGTCGTCGAAGTGGGCGCGCGGCGCGACGGCGACGAGACGGTCTGTTTCGTCCGCGACAACGGCATCGGCGTCAACCCGCGTTACCACGACAAGATCTTCGGGCTCTTCGAACAGCTGGAAAATAGGAGCGCCGGAACGGGCATCGGCCTGGCCCTGGTCAAGCGCATCGTTCAAGTCCACGGCGGCAGGATCTGGGTGGAGTCCGACGGTGTCATCGGCTCCACGTTTTGCTTCACGCTGCCGCGCGCCGGAGCTTGAGGCCGCGGAGGAAATGGTCATGGCGAAGGAATCTTGTCGAGTGCTTCTGGTCGAGGACGACGACGATCACGCGGAGCTCATGCTGCGCAATCTGCGCGACAGCGGGACGAACCAGGTGATGCGCCTGGCGGACGGCGAGGCGGCGCTCGACTACCTTCACCGGCGGGGCGCTTTCGCCGCTGCGGCCCAAACCCCTCTCCCAGACGTCGTGCTGCTCGACCTCCGGCTGCCGAAGGTCGACGGGCTTCAGGTGCTCAAGGAGATCAAGTCGTCGGAGGCGCTACGCCGAATTCCGGTCGTCGTCTTGACCACCTCCGAATCGGAAATGGACTTGGTGCGCGCCTACGACCTTGCCGCCAACGCCTATGTCGTGAAGCCCGTCGACTTTTACAAGTTCGTGGCAATGATGCACGACATCGGTGTCTTCTGGCTCGCCTGGAATCGCCCTGCTTCCGGGAAGCATCGGGCGAATCCCTCCGGCTCGAGCGGGTAGGAGCCGTGGCCGCGTTCGAGGAGACCGGCACCGTCCTTTTGGTCGAGGACGAGGAAGCGCACGCGGAGCTCGTGGCGCGCGCCTTCGAACGCTTCGGCGGCTTTCGTCTGGCGTTCGCGGCGACCGTTTCGGAAGCACGTCACGTGCTTTCGAGCAAGGACGCGCCTCTCGACCTCGTCGTTGCCGATCTCAAGCTGCCGGACGGCACCGGAACCGAGCTGCTCGAGCCCGGAGGCGTCCCGCTCATCGTGATGACCAGCCACGGCGGCGAAGTCGCGGCCGTCGAGGCGATGAAAGCCGGCGCGCTCGATTACGTCGTGAAGTCCGAATCGACGCTGTCGGACATGCCGCGTATCGCGAGCCGAGTATTGCGCGAGGTGCGCTTGCGCGCCGAGCACGATCGCGTGGACGAAGAGCGCAGGCGCTCCGACGAGCGGCTGCGCTTGGCGTTGCAGAATGCGCCGATCAGCGCGCTCGGCCAAGGCTGCGATCTCCGCATCGCATGGGCGCACAACCCGAGGCTCGCCTTCGGCACGGACTCCGTGCTCGGAAAGACGGACGAGGAGCTGCTGCCGGCAGACAGCGCCGCCCGGCTCATGACCCTCAAACGGGGCGTGCTCGAAAGCGGCGAGCCGACGCGCGAAGAAGTGCGCTTGGCCGTCGGCGGCGACATCGCGGTCCACGACGTGTCCATCTTTCCGCAGCAAGACGGCGTGGGTCGTGTGATCGGCCTGCTCAGCGTCTCGATCGACATCACCGAACGGCGCCGGCTGGAGGAGGCGCTGGCCGAGCGCGAGCGGCTCGCGTCGCTCGGAACGGCCGCGGCCATGCTCGCCCACGAGGTCGCGAACCCGTTGAACGCGATGTACCTCCACGCGCAGATGCTCGAACGGCGCAGCAAGAAACAGGGGCTCGAAGAAACGCTCGCGTCCGGTCTCGGCAGCATCATGGTCGAGATCAACAGGCTGAACGAGCTGGTGCGGGGGTTCCGGGCGCTTTCCCGCCGGCAAACGCTGGACGATTTGCGGCCGACCGATCTTGCGGCATTGCTCGGTTCGGTGCTCGACTCGACGGCTGCGCTCGCCGCGGCGCAGAACGTTCGGATCGAGCGGGACTTCGCGGTCGAGCTCACGCTTTCCGCCAGCGCGGACAAGCTCGTGCAGGTCTTCGTGAACCTGTGCAAGAACGCCGTGGAGGCGATGCCCGAGGGCGGCACGCTGACGGTGCGCGCCACGCGGCAGGGCGACGGCGTCGTCGTCGAAGTGAGCGACACCGGCGTCGGCATTCCGCCCGGCGTCGACCCGTTCGAGCCTTTTAGGACCACCAAGCCCGAAGGAACCGGGCTGGGGCTAGCCGTCGTCCAGCAGTTGGTGCTCACGCACGGCGGTCGGGTTACCTATGCGAGCGCGCCGGGCGAGGGGACGGCCTTCACGGTCGCGCTGCCCGGCGCACCGTCCCGTCGCACCGGCGTGCCGCCCTCGTCCGATCGGTAAATCTGCCATCCAACATTGCCGAAGGCTGCGGACGCAGCGGCGACGAGGAGCTCGCCCGATTCCTCGGCATCGCCGCTGGTTCCACGAGCGAGCTCGACTATCAGCTCCTTCTCGCTCGCGACCTCGGTCACTTGCCATCCGACGCTCACGCCCACCTCGCCGACGCCGTGAGCCTCCCATTGCCGCGAACGTCTTGCTCTGCGCGGCCTTCCCTTCGCGCTTGACGGCCTCGAGCCCCAGGGGTATGACTTAGTCATACCATGGCTGAAAAGATCGCGATCAGCGTGGCTCCGGACCTCTTGAAGCAGATAGAATCGCTGCGTAGCAAGACGAAGGAGTCCCGCAGTGCGGTGTTTGCTCGTGCGGCACGCGCGCTCGTGAAGACAGAGGAGCAGAGGAGGCGGGTCGAGCGCTACGTCCAGGCGTACCGGGAAAAGCCCGAGACCGACGCGGAGCTTCGGGCGGCCGAGGCTCTGGCGAGAGCAAGCCTCCGCGCCGTGGAGTGGGAGGAGTGAAGCGCGGCGAGATCTGGTGGGCGGTGGTCGACAAGCGTCGGCCCGTCGTGCTCATCTCGCGCGACGAAGCTTACGAGGTTCGCGCCATGGTGATTACCGCCCCGGTTTCCACGACCGTTCGGGGCTACGCGGTGGAGGTGAACATCGGGCGCCGCGAAGGGCTACCCAAGGCCGGCGTCGTCAACTGCGACTGGCTGGTCACACTGCCCAAGCGCCTACTCGAGCGTCGCGTCGGCGCACTCTCCGATAAGAAGCTCCGCCGGCTCGACGGCGCGCTTCGCTTTGCTCTCGGGCTCGACTGACTCGCTGATGTCGGGGCGCGGCTTCGCGCAGCCGAGCGATCACTCGTCGCTCAGAACTCACACGTGGCGCCGACGGAGCCCGCGCCGCCCGCGCCGGATTCGCTGATCGCGTAGTAGCCGTCGCCGTTTGCCTTGCCCGATTCCTCCGCATCGGCACAGCTCACCGGGCAGCGCGCGTTGAACATCTTCACGACCCAATCCTCACCCCGCCCGCTCGACGAGCGTCAGGATGATCTCGAAGGCGATGAGCACGACGATGGCGACCTCGAGCAATACGAGCCTGCGGTCGCGCGCGACGTCGAGGACGAGCTCGAGGGATTCCTGGATGGCGCGCAGTTTGAGCTCCAGGGCTTGGTGGCGGTCGGCGAGGTCGAGCTCGTCGCGGAGCTCGTCGTAGATGCGGTCGATGCTCGGATCTTCCCAGGCCTCTTCCGGTCGATCGAGCAGATGCAGCACCGACAGGGCCTCGTTGCGCGTGGCGATGGCGGAGCCGATGAAGCGATGGAGCGGCCGTGTGTAGAACGGCACGGTACCGCGTTCCTCCAGCCGCTCGACCAGTCGTCCCGTCGCGGCGAATAGTTCTTCGACGATGCGTTCGTAGTATTCCATGGCAGCGCTCTGGCCGATCGTCAGCGCGACGATGCCGGCACGCTCGAGCGTCATGCGGTCGACGTTCAACACGCCGTCCACTACCTTGGGCAGCGACCGGGCCTCGATGCGAACGGCGAGCTCTTCGGTGATTACGGTCTCGCCGAGCTCCGGCCTGGCGCGCCTCAGCCGTTCGAGCTCTGCCTCGCGTTCCTCGGCGCCCACGTCGAAGAACACGACCGCTCCGAACGGATAGACGAATATTCTGCCCCCCGACGCGCAGGGACGTGTCAGCACGCGCGGCGTGAGCGCCGCGTCGGGGTAGAGGCCGCCGAGCTCCTTGAGCGCGATGTTCTCGACGAACGCCGCGGCCTGGAACGTGTGGAGAGCGGGCTGCTCGGAAGTCGCCGAAGGCAAGGTACCGATAACCTAGCCGAACCCATCGTTTTGGGAGTGCCGCGCCCGCTACGGCCGCATCAGCCCGGCTTCGGCGAGCAGGCTCCGAAGTTCGGGCAAGGAGTCGCGGATGTGCTTGCCGGACAGCTCCGCGAGATCGACGCCGCCGTCGAGCTTGCGGTCGAGCTCCTCGCGCACGATGCCGAGCACGGCTCGTTCTTCTATGCCCAGCGCATGATCGACCAATTCGCGCGGGGAGCGTACCGTCTCGCCGGGCGGCCCTGAGGGCCGGGGCGCGTCATCGACTCCCCGGTGCGCGGGCCGGCTCGCGGGCCTCGCAAGCCGTTCGGGCCCGACGGCCCTTCGCGCAAGAAGTGCGCGAGCGCCGCTTGCGCGGCCGCGCAAATTGTCTCGGCATGGCGCATGCTTTGCGACCTTCATCGATGACCGGAGCGACGTGGGCCAAGACCGAGCCCGCGCCCGCAGAACGGCCGACGCCCCTCGCGGACCTCGGGCCGCCGGTGGGCCGTGTGCTCGGAATTCGTCCGGAGGACTATCGCAACACGGCGGCGGGGTTCGTCACGCTGCTCTTGGCGATGGCCGGGCATTCCGTGCTCGAGACGGCGCGCGACGGTCTGTTCCTCGCGTCGCTGCCGCCGACCTTGCTGCCCTGGGTGTACTTGGCGATCGCGGGGCTGACGCTCGCGGGAAGCACCTGGCAGCGGCGTTTCCTGTCGAGCGTCTCGAAGCGGCGCACGCTCAGTCTCACGTTGCTCGTCGGCGCCGTGATCACGGCGAGCTTCGGGCTCCTCAGCCCCTTGCACCACTCCACGGCAGGGCTCTTGGTGTTCTACGTTTGGACGGGACTGCTCGCGACGACCGTGGTCGTGCAGTTTTGGCTGCTGGCCGGAGAGGTGATGGACTTCGGGCAGGCCAAGCGGGCGTTCGCCGTGCTGGGCGGAGGCGGGCTGCTCGGTGCGCTGATCGGGTCGTTGCTCGCGAACGCCGCGCTGCTCGTGGTCCATGCGTCCATGCTGCCGCTCGTGGCCGCGGCGCTGCTCGGCGCGGCGGCGTTCGTGCCGCCCTGGTTCA
>DASWGX010000685.1:0-3405 GCA_036393455.1 Polyangiaceae bacterium | reverse complement strand
AGCGCATTTGCGCGAGCGCGGCCTCGAAGCCGCCCGCCTTCGCGCGCGCGACGGCGAGGTTCAAGAAGCCGCGCGCCAGCGCGGCGAGCGGCATGCCGTAGTTCGGCGCACTGCAGCCGTCGATGCCTCGAGCAAGGTCCGTCGCATCGACCTCGCAAGCCTTCGCGACCGCGTCGCGTACGGCGCTCTGCACGTGCCCGTCGGGATCGAGGTACTGAGCGTCGGCGGCGCCGAGCTCGCGCGCCACGGCGAGAAAACCGGCGTGCTTGCCGGAGCAGTTGTTGCGCAGAGGGTCGCGATCCTGTCCGCGTTCAGGGTAGCGATTCGAAAGACGGAGCCCCAGCGGCCAGTGCGCACCGCAGAGCAGCGCTTCGGGTTTCGCGCCGCACTTGTCGAGCAGACGACGAACGACCGCGACATGAGCGTCAGCGCCGGAGTGGGAGCCGGCGGCGATCGCGAGCTCCTCGGCCGAAAGCCCGAAACGAACGGCCGCACCCGAAAGCAGCAGGGGCAAGGCTTGAAACGGTTTGATCGTCGAGCGCGTCGGCACGCGAAGGTCCGCGTCACCGAAACGAAATGCGAGCTGCCCGCCGCCTCCCACGACGGCGACGGCCGCAGAGTGCCACGCTTCCACACCGCCTCCGCGCGTCACCACGGCGGCCAGCGGCGCTCGGCGCGGCACGATGTCGAACACCATGAGGATGGGTAGGCTCGGGCCCCCCGAGTGTAAAGCCTCCTTTTGTCTCCCGCCGCGCGCAGGCTCGGCCCACTGGAGGCTAGGCTGGCTCGTGAGGAGTCGCCGGCGTAGGCTTCTCGTCTGACTCCATTGATGCGTGTTTCTCTGCTCCGCGGCCGTCGCGCCCGTTCGCTGTTCGGCCTGGGCTGTTTTTTCGTGCTCGCCACGACCGTTTCGGCAACCGCCTGGGGACAGTTCAATCCCGAGGGGAGGAAGAAGAGTCAGCCCGCGGCGACGCGTCCGGCTCCGAGCCGGCCCGCGCCTGCAGCTCCGGCCAAGAGCAAGGGGCCCGAGCGAGAAGCGCTGATCGCACGGTACACCGGCGTCGCGCTGGCCCAACCCGGCGCACAGTTCCCGCTGCGGCGCTTGGCGGAGCTCGTGCGGGAACGCGACGGCAATCTCGACAAGCTCTTCAAGGACCTCGAGCGCCGCGCCGAGCAACCCGGCGACGGCGGCTACGCGGCCATGCTCGCGCTCGCCGGGCTCTACCGCGAGGATTCGAAACCCGACCAAGCCATCGTCGCCTACCGCCGCGCTCTGGCCCAAAAACCCAAGGATCCAGCGGCCCTGATCGCGCTCGGGCACATGCTCTCCGATCGCGCCGATCAAAAGGGCGCGCGCGAACAGTTCGAGCGCGCGCTGCCCCTCGTCTCGGATGCGGCGGAACGCGAGCAACTCCTGCGCCTGCTCTTGACGCTCTCGCTCGACCTCAAAGACTACGACGCCGCGAAGCGCCACCACGAAGAGCTCGTCCGCCGTTCGCAGGGTTCCTTTCACGTGCGCGGCCTCTTGGGCCAGGAGCTCTTGCAGCGCGGCGTTTACGACCGCGCCGTCGCGGAGTACGAAGATCTGGTTCGCTACGCCGCTGGCGATCACCGCGCTCTGGCGCCGGCGCTGCGCGACCTCGGGCGCGCGCAAGCCGAGCTCGGGAACCGGCCCGCGGCGCTCGCCACGCTCGAAAAGGCGCTGGCCGTGTCCGGCGGACAGACCGGCATCCGCCGCGAGGTGCTCGAGCTCATCGTCGACGTGTACCGCGGCCAAGATCGGTTGCGCGAGCTCGTGCAAAAGCTCGAGCGCGAGCCGGCGCGGGACTTCGAAACGCTGCGCTTGCTCGGCGCGCTGTACGAGGAAATCGGACGCATCGACCGCGCCGTCGAAACGTATCAGCGCGCCCTCGCCCAGAACCCTGCCGACCTCGGCACGCGAATCAAACTGGTCCAGCTGCTTCAGATTCAGGGGGAGCTCGATCGGGCGATCGACGAGTACGAGGCGCTGATCCGCGCCGCCCCGCAGAACCCGGATTTCGTGTTTCAGCTGGCGGAGGCCTTGATTCAGCGCGGCGAACGCGAGCGCGCCCTGGCGGAGCTCAGGCGTCTGGAAGCGCGCTCCCGCGAGGAGGACGTGATGGTGGCGCTGGTGGACTTCTACGAGCGCGTCGGCGAAAAGGAGCGCTCGCTCTCGGTGCTCCAGCGCCTGGGGCAAACGCACAGCACCGATCCCACGCACTTGGTCGAGCTCGGGAGCCGCTACTGGGAACGCGGTGAAAAGAAAAAGGCGCAGCAGACTTGGGAACGCATCCGCGCCGTCGTCAGCGACCGAGCCGCGGCGCTGCATCGGCTCGGCGAGGTGTACCTCGAGCACGATCTCGTGGACGAGGCGCTCAAGGCCCTGCGCCAGGCGATAGAGCTTCGGCCGAACGAGTCCCGCTACAAAAAGGCCTACGCGCAGGCGCTCGAGCGCACCGCAACCGGCGCCAAGAGCAAGAGCGCCCGGCTCGAGCAATACGAGCAAGCACGCCGCATCTGGGAGGAGCTACTGGCAAGCTCGAAAGGAAACGATGGGCTCGCGGCCGAGGCGCGGCGCCACATCGTGACGCTCTGGAGCCTGAGCGGTCGTCCCGAGCTTCGCGTCGCGCCGCTCGAACGAAGGTTCGGACAGTCGCCGCCCGACGTGGAAGCGGGCAAACTGCTCGCCGAGCTCGAGCTCCGGCTCGGCAATGTCACGCGCGCGGAGGCTACGCTCAGGAAGATCGTGGGGCTTGCGCCAGGCGACGTCCCGACCCTGCTCTCGCTCGAGCAGGTGCTGGTGCGCCGGCGCAAGCTCGATCAAGCCATCGAGGTGCTGAAACGACTCACGGCGGCCGAACCGCGCCGCGCGCGCGAGTTCTACCAGCGGATGGCGAAATACGCCGGTGAGCTCTACCGCGACGACGACGCGATGAAGTACGCTGCGCGCGCCGTCGAGCTCAGCCCCGACGACGCCGAAGGACACAAGAAGCTCGGCGAGATGTATCGCCAGCGCCAGGACGTGGAGCGGGCCGTCGCCGCCTTTCGGCGCGCGCTCAGCAAGAACGACCGGCTATTTCCGGTCTACTTCGAGCTCGCCGAGCTCTTGCTCAGCAAGGGCGAGAACGACGAAGCGGACCGCCTGCTCCGCCGCGTGATCCGCGCCTCGCCGGACGAGGAGCTGGTGGCGCGCGCCGCGCGGCTCAGCATGCAGGTGAACCTCGGACGCGGCTCGCTCGAGGCGCTGGAGAAGGAGCTCTTGCCGCTGGCGCTCGCGAACCCGCAGCGCCCGCTTTACCGGCGCCTGTTGGTGGAGATCTACGGCGCGCTCGCGTTTCCGCTGGTGCAGCGGGCGGAAAGCGGCTCGGCGCAAGAAGCCGACCG
>DASWGX010000684.1:0-4061 GCA_036393455.1 Polyangiaceae bacterium | reverse complement strand
GGCGCGATGCTGCCTGATGCCTTCGAACAAACTTGACCTGTTCGTCCACGAAATCCTGGCTCAAGGGCTCTAGCGGGGCTTGTGCCCCAGCCCCACTTCCGCATGTTCGAGGTTCTTGTCACCACCGTGTACTTTACACGGCCGCTCATGATATCGTGCTGACATGCGACAACGATTCAGGCCGCGGGGGCTCGTCGTGGTGGGTTTTGCGAGCGGCGTTGCGCTGCTCGGCTGCGGCGGCGACGGCACTTCCGATACGCCACGCGGCGAGTTCGTCTGTCAGACGACGCGCGAAGACTGCATCGCGACATTTCAGGGCACCTATGCGGGTACGTACCCGGGCGGCACCTGGACGATCTACATCGCAGAGGACGGAACCATCGAAGGTACCGTTACGGACAGCAACGGCGTCCAAACGCCGGTCACGGGCCGCGTCGACGAGACCGGCTTCGTGGAGTTCGGCGCGGCCGGCGCCGATTCGTTCCAGGGCTCGATCGATTTCGATTCGAACCTGTCCGGCACTTGGTCGAAGCAGGGCACGAGCGGCGCCTTCACGGGCAGCTTCGTGTCGTTCGATCCGCCGCTCACGCCGGGCGGTCCGGACCCGGGCGAAGTGTCGTACTGTGATCGCATTGCGGCTCAGGCAACCGAATGCGCTCTGGAGCAGACCGGCAGCTGTATGGAGCCGGCCGACGACGAGCAGCGTTGTCTGGCCGAGTGCTTTCTCGGCCTCAGCTGCGCCGACATCGGTGCCGGGCTACCGCTGCTCGAATGCGCCGAAACGTGCACCCCGAGCGACGGCACGCGCGACTACTGTGGCGAGTACTCGGACAAGCTCGACGAATGCGCCACCGGCGATACACTCCTGATCTTCGAGATCTGCGATACTCCCGCCACGCCGTCGGACGAATGCGTGTGGGGCTGCGTCCTCGACGCCAGCTGCGCCGAGTTCATGGACGAGCAGGCCGTCTACGATGCTTGTAGAGCCAGCTGCGGTGTGTGATCGCCGACAACCGCCGACTTTCGCTAGCCCGCGCTCGGCGCGCAGTCGCTGCCCGTGTACACCTACCATTCGTAGATGATCGAGTTCCCGAGGGGTACGCCATGCTCGAGCTCGACTCGACGTTCGTGACGCGCAAGCGCTGCGCGGTGGTCGGGGCAGCCCGGCTCCTTCGCCAGTCCTGAGCCCTCCGCGTGCCGGCACGGTTCACCTCCCCTCTGCCGGTCGTTACCTGCCCAGAGCCTGCGGCCCTCGGCCTTCGTCCCCTATTCCCAAGTCCTCCTTCCGGGTCCGCGCCTACGCGCGGCCCCTCCCACCGATCAACGGTGGGGGGATCGGCGTCGCTCTTGCGCGACGAGCAATCTCGGATAGTATGAGCGCTGCTATGGATAGCCTTCGATTGCGTTGATCCCGTCCGCGCACGCGGTTCTTCGTGCGCGTCGCCTCGCCGGAGCCCCGAGGGGTTCGGCGAAAGCGCCCGGTCCGCGACGTGCCCGCTCCAATGCTCTCGAAACCAAAGGCTACTTCATGCAACCCCAAGCTCCGCCCCATCCATCGGACGCATTCGGCCAGCCGCGCGCCCTCCTGATCGCGGTTCAGCTTCCCGACGCTGTCGAGTCCGACGTCCTTGCCTCGCTCGACGAGCTCGAGAACCTGGTATCGGGCCTCGGCTATCGAGTGACCCGGCGAATCATCCAGAAGCGCGCGGCCACCTCGTCGAGCGTGCTCGGAAGCGGCAAGCTCGACGAGCTCTCTCGAGCCATCAAACCCTCGAAAGAGGACGAAGAGGTCGAAGACTCCGCACCGGAAGTCGACGTCGCGGTCGTCGACCAGGAGCTCTCCGGCGGTCAGGCGCGGCAACTCGAAAAAGCCCTCGGAGTCGCCGTCCTCGACCGCACGAACGTCATCCTGCGCGTGTTCGAAGAGCGCGCGCGCACGCGCGAAGCCCGGCTTCAGGTGGAGCTCGCCCGCCTCAACTACGAAGCGCCCCGCCTGCGTGACGAGGCCGTCTCGGACGCGCGCGGCGGCGGCGGACGCGGCGAACGCGGCCACACCAACGTCGAGCTCGGCAAGCAGCGGCTCCGCGAGCGCATCGCCGCGCTAACGCGCGAGCTCGAAGCGGTGGAACGCGGTCGAAAACGCGAACGCGCGCGGCGCCGGCAGACTCAACGCGTTGCTCTGGTCGGCTATACCAACGCCGGCAAGTCGTCGCTGATGCGTGCGCTGACGTCGAGCGCCGTCCTGGTGGAGGACAAGCTTTTCGCCACGCTCGACACGACCGTGCGCTCGCTACAGCCCGAGCGCGTGCCGCGCATCCTGGTTTCCGACACGGTCGGTTTCATGCGTGCGCTGCCGCACACGCTGCTCGCGTCGTTTCGCTCCACGCTCGACGAAGCGAACGAAGCCGACTTGCTGCTCAACGTCGTGGACGCTTCCGATCCCGACATCGAAGACAAGCTCGGCGTGACGCGCGGCGTGCTCACGGAGATCGGCGCCGGGAGCATCCCGTGCCGGCTGGTGCTGAACAAGATCGATCGCGTCGCGCCCGACCGCCGGGCGGAGCTCGAGGACCGTTTCCCCGGAGCAGTCACGACCTCTGCGTACGACCCAGCGTCGGTCGCCGAGCTCCGTGATGCCATCGAAGCCTTCTTCGACGCGAGGATGTCGAGCGCAGAGTTCGAGCTGCCGTACGCCATGGGCAAGGCGCTGGCCGAGCTGCGGGCGAACGCGCGCGTGACCTCGGAGCACTACACGGACACGGGCATCACCGTCACGGTGCAAGCGCCGCCCGACGTTTTGGCGCGGCTCAGGCGCTCCTACGACGCGTTCGAACGCTCGAGCGTACCGGGCTGACGGCCGCGGTCGGGAGACAGGAGCCGGACGGCGGATGACAACGGGCGCGGTACGCCCTATACAGCACCGCGTCGGCCATCGATGTCGAGCGGTCGCAAGAACGAGGGCGTTGTCATGCCGCCGGTTGCTTCTGGGTTGGTCGCGTTCGGGATTCCCGCCATCGCGCTGGTCGTTGCCGTTCTGTGGCTCGTCGGGCTGAAAAGGGCTCAGACGCGCCTCGGCGAGACGGGGCCTCGCGCGCGCAGGGTGTTGACCTTCGCCGTGCTCGGCACCGTGCTGTGGGTCGCACTCTTCAGCGTGGCGGCGTACAGTGGGGTTCTGCGGCGCTGGGACGCCCGCCCGCCGCCCATGGTGTTCATGTTCATCGCCATCATCGGCGGAGGCATCGCCCTCGGGCTCTCTCCGATCGGCAAACGGCTTGCGGGCGGCTTGTCGCTCGCGGCGCTGGTCGGATTTCAGTCGTTCCGTTTCCCGCTCGAGCTCGTGATGCACGAGGCAGCGCGCGAACACGTCATGCCCGTGGAAATGTCGTTCAGCGGCTATAACTTCGACATCGTCACGGGCCTGTCGGCCATCGTCGTGGCGGCCGTCGCCGCGCTCGGCAGTGCCCCACGCTGGCTCGTGGCAGCTTGGAACGCGCTCGGCAGCGCGCTCTTGGCCGCCATTGCGGCAGTGGCGTTCCTTTCTTCGCCCATGGTTCGCGCCTTCGGCGCGGGCGCCGACCACGTGAATACCTGGGTCACGTTTTTCCCTTACGTGCTCTTACCGTGCGTCATGGTGACGGCGGCCGTTGCCGGTCACGTCGTGGTGTGGCGCGCGCTTGGGCGAGCGCCAGCCTAGCGACGCGGAAAGCCCCAGGGCGAGCCCACGTGCGGTGATGAACAAAGCCTCGGACGATGAGCGCGAATGGTCGAGCCTTCGGTTGATCAGGGTCGTCGCTCTGACGGCGTGCACCGGCGCGAAGCGCTCGCTCAATAGTACCAGGGGAACTTGGAGAAATCGCGACGGCGCTTCTCGACGAAGGCATCGCGGCCTTCCTCGGCCTCGGGCGTGCCGTAGGCGAGGCGCGTCGCTTCGCCCGCGAAGAGCTGCTGACCAATCAGTCCGTCGTCAATCATGTTGAAAGCGTACTTGAGCATGCGCTGAGCGGTCGGGCTCTTGGCGTTGATCTCGCCCGCCCATTCGAGAGCCACTTTTTCTAGCTCGG
>DASWGX010000683.1:0-6212 GCA_036393455.1 Polyangiaceae bacterium | reverse complement strand
CGTCGTTCATGCCCATGCTCCCGAGCAGGCTGGCGACCCGCTCCGATGCGAAGATGCGGATCAGATCGTCCTCGAGCGAGTTGAAGAACCGCGTCGAACCCGGATCGCCCTGCCGGCCGGCGCGGCCGCGGAGCTGGTTGTCGATGCGGCGCGACTCGTGCCGCTCGGTGCCGAGGATGTACAGGCCCCCGAGCGCGCGGACCTCGTCCCCCTCGGCGGTGCACGTCACGCGGATCTGCTCCACGAGCTCGTCGAACGCCTCGGGCTCCGCCTCGGGCAGGCGCCCGCGCTCCTTGAACTCGATCTTGGCCAGCATCTCGGGGTTTCCGCCGAGGATGATGTCGGTGCCGCGGCCCGCCATGTTGGTGCTGACGGTGATGGCGCCCTTCTTGCCCGCCTGAGCGACCACGAACGCCTCGTTTTCGTGGTGCTTGGCGTTGAGCACGTGGTGCGGGATCTTCTTCTTGTCCAGGATGCGGCTGATCGCCGCGCTCTTCTCGACGCTCGTGGTGCCGACCAAGATGGGGCGGCCCTTTTCGTGCTCTTCCAGAATTTCGCGGATCACCGCGGTGAACTTCTCGCGCTCGGTCTTGTAGACGATGTCATGGTGATCGGCGCGCACCATCGGTTTGTTGGTGGGGATGGCGACGACGTCCAGCTTGTAGGTGGAGGCGAACTCCTGCGCTTCGGTTTCCGCCGTACCGGTCATGCCGCCGAGCTTCTTGTAGAGCCGGAACAGGTTCTGGAACGTGATCGTGGCCATGGTGCGGCTTTCTTCTTGAATCCGCACGTTTTCCTTGGCCTCGACCGCCTGGTGCAGCCCGTCGCTCCAGCGCCGTCCCGGCAATACCCGACCGGTGAATTCGTCGATGATGAGGACGCGTCCGTCCGGCGAGACCATGTAGTGCTGATCGCGCTTGTACAAAGCGTGCGCCTTCAGCAGCTGGTTCACGATGTGCAGCGTCTGGATGTGCTCGGCCTCGTACAAGTTCCTGAGGCCGATCATCTTCTGCATGGTTTCGACGCCGTCGTCGGTCAAGACGGCGCTGAAACCCTTTTCGTCGACGTTGAAGTGCTCGTCCTTGACCAGGCGCGCGACGACTTCGTTGAGCGTTCTGTACTTCTCGCTGGCGGGCTCGGCCGGGCCGCTGATTATGAGGGGGGTGCGCGCCTCGTCGATCAAAATCGAATCCACCTCGTCGACGATGGCGTAGTTGAGAGCACGCTGAACGTTGTCCAGCGCGGAGCTCTTCATGTTGTCGCGCAGGTAGTCGAAGCCAAACTCGTTGTTCTGCCCGTAGCAGATGTCGGAGCGGTAGGCGTCGCGCTTCTCCTGATCTTCTTGCTGGTTGACGATGACGCCCACGCTCATGCCGAGGAAGTTGTAGAGCTTGCCCATCCACTCCGCGTCGCGGCGGGCCAGGTAGTCGTTGACCGTGATGAGGTGCACGCCCCGCCCGGCGAGCGCGTTCAGGTAGATGGGCATAGTGGCGACGAGAGTCTTTCCTTCGCCCGTCTTCATCTCTGCGATCTTGCCCTGGTGCAGCACGATTCCGCCAACCAGCTGCACGTCGTAGTGGCGCATCTTGAGCACACGCCGGCCGGCTTCGCGACAGACGGCGAAGGACTCGACCAAGAGGTCGTCCAGCGACTCTCCGTTGTCGATGCGTTGTTTGAACTCCGGCGTTTTGGCCTTGAGCTCCGCATCCGTGAGGTTCTTCATCTTCGGTTCGAGATCGTTGATCCGCGAAACCATCGGACGCGCGCGGCGCAACGCGCGCTCGTTGGAGGTGCCGAAGAGCCTTTTCGCTACCCAGGTCAGCATGTTCGATGAGGGGGCGGTGCGCTGGGTTCGAGCCGGCGCCGCCGGGTGAGAAACCTCCGGGGAAGCTACTCGCAGTCGCGCGGACGCGCCAGCCCCGACTATTGACCGGGCGTCGAAAATCCGATAGCGGTTCGACCGGCGTTCGGTTCTCGTTTCCCCTTCGATTTCGGCTCTCCATGGCGTCGAGCTCCCCGCCCGCACGGCCTCCTACCGAGGCGCGCCTCGCGCGCAAGCGCCATCGCCAGGACGCGCGGCGCCGGGCCATTCTCGCGGCGGCGCGTCAGCTGCTCGAAGTGTCCGGTGTCGATCACTTCAGCGTCGAGCGCACCGCCGAGCTCGCGCGCCTGAGCAAGCCGAGCGTTTACTACTACTTCAAGAGCAAGGAAGCGATCATCCTCGCTCTTTCCGCGGAGGCGCTGGAAGCGGAAACGAGTGCGCTCGAACGCGTACTCGAGTCGTCCGCCGGCACTGTGATCGGGCGAGCGGTGACGGCCTTCGTCGAACACTACGCGGCGCGCGCGCAATCGTTCAAGACGCTTTACTTCTGGTCCGAGGTCGCGGGTGTGGCCCGGAGTCTGGTCGAGACTCCCGTGTATCCGCGCGCGGTTTCGGTGCGCGAGAAGCTCGCGCGCGCGCTCGAGGCGGAGCTCGGCTCCCTGGGGCCGCCGGCGCGGCGTAAGGCGGAGAGTTTCGTAACGCTGACGCTCGCCGCGGCGCGCGGTCTCATCGGCGATTCGTTCATGCGCGCTCTTTCGCCGAAGGAAGTTCGCTCTCTCGCCGAAGAGCTCGTGCGCTGTCTCGGCGCGGGCCTCGGAGCCGAACGGCGCGAATGAGGAAAATCGGGCGGCTCAGCGCCGCCGAGCCGTGGAGTTCTGCGCGACGATTTTGCAGGCGATCTCGGCGCGAATGTCGGGCCGGTCGTCGGCGAGCGCCGTGGCCGCGTCCGCGAGCCGTTCGAGCTCCACGAGGGCTCGCGCCGCCACCACGCGCCGGCCGGGGTTGCGCGCCCGGAGGTCTTCGAGCAGCTTCGGAACGATCGAGCCGTCTCCGGCGACGGCCAGGGCGGCACGCGCCTGCATCGCCTGATCCCCCGACTTCATCGCAATCTTACGCAGCTCGTTCCTGGCGTGCGTTCCGGCGGCGGCATCGGGCAGCAAGCGCGAAAACGCCATCACTCGTACCTCCGGGTCCTCGGACTTGCCGGCGACGACCACGGCTTCGCGCAGCTCCGGGCGCCTGAGCACGGCGAGCCGGATCGCGAGCCGTTGCTCCTCGACGGAACCCGACCGGATGTGCTTCGCCAAGTGCTGCGCGGCGAGCGTCGCGCGCTCGCCGTCCACGCGCAAGAGCGCCGCCGCGGCGACCACCGCCGAAAGCCCGTCCGCCGTCTCCACGACGCGGAAGAGCTCACGCTCGCCGCCGGAACGGAACGCCGCCGGCATCGCCCATGCGTCGACGATCGCCATGCGCTCCTCCTCGCTGGCGCGCGCGAACAGATCCCTGAGCGAGAGCACCGCGGCCTCCGAGCCGACGGCTCCGACCGCACGCGTGGCGAGACTGCGGCTCAAGGGATCCGGGTCCAGCCGCGCCGCTTCGAGCAGGTCATCGGTGTCCGCCCGATCGCCCGCGTCGAAAGACGCGGCGAGAGCCGCCCGGCGCACGCGTTCATCCGGATCGCGCATCAATTCGCGCCGCGTCGCAGCCTTTCGCGGGGAGACGGCGGCGCGGGCCGCCACGGCGCGCCAGGCGCCGCTGTCGGCTTCCCGGTACCGTTCGAACACCTCATCGGGCTTCGAGAGTCCCATTTCCAACAGGATCAGCGTCGCTTCGGCGCCGGGCTCGTCCAAGCGACTCGCGCGCTCGGAGAGTACCGGCTCGAGCGGCCGCGCGCAGGCGCGCACGCCGCGAACCGTTGGAACGGCGCCGTGCCCGCGAGCCGAACGCACCTCACGGCCCGCGACCGCGAGCGCGAGCTCGTTCACCGTTGCGTCGTCGAGCGAACCGCGCTCGCGCGCGCGTGCGATGCTCCGTTTGAGCTCGCCGAGGTCGCCGTGCAGGGCGCTCTGTACGACGGGCACCGGGTGGCATGCGGGCGCCCACCACGCCAGGGCGCAGACGAGGCCGAAGTGACGGATGCGCATGACGCGGCGTTTCATAGCACAGCGGGACGAGACGCCGCCTTCAAAGCAGCCCAGCACGCCCGAGCTCGAGACCCGTCCGCCTGGGCGCGACGATGGGAACCATGGCACGCGAGCTTCGCCGCGAAAGGGTCGAAGTGTAGGAGCCACGAAGAACGACCCGGAGCAGAGCCCGACGCCCACGCTGTGAAGGACGTCGCTTCAGTTCATCGAGTTCTCGGCGGCTGAGCTGTCTTGATTGCTGCGCGCCGAGACCGCGAGCTCGTCACGCCGCGCCACGGCGGCTGCCACGAAGCCCGAGAAAAGCGGATGCGGAATCATCGGGCGGCTGGTGAACTCCGGATGGAATTGGCACCCGATGAAATGAGGGTGGTCGGCAAGCTCGATGATCTCGACGAGACGATCGTCCGGGCTCGTGCCGCTCAACACGAGGCCGGCCTGGGAAAGGACCTCTCGGTAGTCGTTGTTGAACTCGAAGCGATGGCGATGGCGCTCGCTGACTTCCCGCTTACCGTAGAGCTCCGCGGTTCTCGTCCCGGGCTTCAGCACGCAAGCGTAAGCGCCTAGCCGCATCGTGCCGCCCTTGTCTTTGACGCCGCGCTGGTCGGGCATCAAGTCGATGACCAGATCTTCCCGGCCGTCCTTGGCTGCAAACTCGCTCGAGCTCGCGTTCTTGAGCCCGCACATGTTGCGGGCGAACTCGATCACGGCAAGCTGCATGCCGAGGCATATCCCGAAGTACGGCACCTGATTCTCGCGTGCGTAGCGGATTGCGGCGATCTTTCCCTCCACCCCGCGACCGCCAAAGCCGCCCGGCACCAGGATGCCGTCGAGGCCGGTCAGCGTTGCGGTCGGATTCGTTCGTTCGAGCTCTTCCGAGTCGATGTACTCGAGCTCCACTGAGACGTCGTGCGCGAGCCCACCGTGAACCAGCGCTTCGTGCAGCGACTTGTAGCTGTCCTTGAGGTGCACGTACTTGCCGATGACGCCAATTTTTACGCTGCCGCGCTGCGCCTTCTTGAACTTCTCGACGACGCGTTTCCAAACCAATAGGTCCGGCTGTCGCGACCAAATGTTCAGCCGCTCCGCGATTTCGTTGTCGAGCCCTTCGGCGTGAAGCACGAGCGGCAGCTCGTAAATGCAAGAGACGTCGATGGCCGAGATCACGCTGTCGACCGGCACGTTGGAGAAGAGCGCGATCTTCTCCTTCAGTCCGCGCGCGATGGGCCGGTCGCAGCGGCAGATGAGGATGTCCGGCTGAATGCCGATTTCTCGCATCTCCCGCACCGAGTGCTGCGTCGGTTTGGTCTTGAGCTCCCCGGCCGAGGCGATGTGCGGCACCAGCGTCACGTGGACGCTGAGCGCATTTTCAGGTCCGGCTTCCAGCTTCAGTTGCCGAATCGCCTCCAGGAAGGGCAAGGATTCGATGTCGCCCACGGTGCCGCCAATCTCGATGATGGCGATGTCCGCTTTTTCGGTCGCCTTGCGCACGCGCGCCTTGATCTCGTCCGTGATGTGCGGAATCACCTGCACCGTCGCGCCCAGGTACTCGCCGCGCCGCTCTTTGGTGATGACGGCCTCGTAGATGCGGCCGGTCGTCACGTTCGACTCTTTCGTCAGCCGGCACTGCGTGAAGCGTTCGTAGTGTCCGAGATCGAGATCCGTCTCCGCGCCGTCGTCCGTGACGAACACTTCCCCGTGCTGGTACGGGGACATGGTACCCGGATCGACGTTGATGTACGGGTCGAGCTTCATGTGCGTGACGCGTAGGCCGCGCGCTTCCATCAACGCGCCGATGGAAGCCGACGTCAGCCCCTTGCCGATGGAGGAGACAACTCCGCCGGTGACGAAGACGAACTTGGTTCGCCGATTCACCGTGCAAACTCCATTGGGCCCGCTCCTATCACGGATCGTCGCTCCGCGCACGCCCGATCTTCTCGGGCGCGCGGAGCCGTTGATTCTCGCGTCCTTTCAGGTCGATGGCCCGCGACCGCGTCGGGACGCGAGACTCCCGCGCGGTGCGCGTTGGTTTCAGCCGCGTTGCGCGCCGCGCTCAGAAGGCTCCCACGAGCGAAAGCCCCACCCCCGAATCGCGGCCTACCCACGGCGCGGGACGAACCGAGAAACTCTGCGCGGGGCCTCGTGAGTTTCGTTCCGACCCGGTCGGAGCTTCGCGCGTCGGCAAGAACACGGCTTCCGTGGCGATCAACAAGCCGCCGGCTTGTCCCACGCCGTCGATGATGGTGAGC
>DASWGX010000682.1:0-13479 GCA_036393455.1 Polyangiaceae bacterium | reverse complement strand
AAGCGGCCACCCAGGCCGGCAACGGCGCTCGAAGCACGGGGGACGAAAGGATCGTCGCCCAGCGGTTCAACCAAAGCACCGACCTGCGCTTTGCTCGGAAAGGCGATGGCGTGCACCGGAACACCGACCGCGGGTTCTCCGGCAAGGCCGACGACCGTGCCGCGGATCGAAGCGCTCGGTTCGAGCTCGATGGTGCGACCACCCTGCAGCGCGCGTTCCGAGCCGACTTCCCACTCGATGCTCGTAGCAGAAAGCCCCGATTCGCCCGGCGGCACGACTAGCACGCGATAGGTTCCGGGCAGCGCTTCGACACGGAAGCGACCGTCTTCATCCGTCTCCACCGTGCGCGTGTAGGAGCCGAACACGCCGCTCTCGAGCTCGTTCAGACTTCTCGCGGTGAGGGTGACCGTGGCCGGCGTGGACTCGGCGGTGCCGGCTACGGTGACTCGACCGTCGAGCTCCACGACTGACGGAAGCCGCTGGAACGGGGGGAGCTCCCCGATTCCCCGCTCGGACAGCTCGACTCCCGAGCGCTCGACGAGAAGCGTCGGCGCTGCCAGACCCGTGGGCGGAACCAGGCGCACGAGCTCGCTGCCCTCCACGCTGTCGGTCGAGCCGGCGACGGGCGAGTACTCCAGACTTGCCGCATAAAGACGACGCGCGTCGTCCACGTCGCTTTCCCCGAGCGCGACGGACGCGGAGAGCGCGCGCCCGGATACAGGATCGATGAGATCGACCGTCCAACCTTCGAGCTCGGGCTCGGTCAGGGGCCAAGGCAGACTGACGTCGAGCCTGGAAGCCGGAGTCAGCATGAGCTCGAGCTTCACGTCCCCCGCATCGATGAGCTGATCTCGGAAAAGCTGCGGCGCGGTGCGGCACGATCCGTTCAGCACGGCCGGCTCGACGTAGATGTCGTACTGGCCCGGCGGTACGTTCACGGAGAAGGTGTCGAGCGCCGCCCCGTCCCGTTCCGCCAGAGTGAGCTCCGCCACGTAACTTGGCGCCGTGAGGCCGTAGACCCACTCGCTCGGTGTGAAGACGACGCCGGTCCGGCCGAGCACGCCCGGGCTCGGTTCGTCCTCGCCGGCGGGCTCCCGATCCGCGCAGTCCGCCGCTTCACCCGCGGCGGTCAGCACGCTGCCGGTGACGCGGGAGATATGGTCGAGCTCGAGGTTCAGCGCGCCGCCCGCGAGCGACAGATCGTCGACCGGGCGAAAGAAGCGCACCCCGGCGATGCCCTCGGCATCCGCAGGCGG
The DNA here is from genome assembly GCA_036393455.1 of Polyangiaceae bacterium. Lineage (GTDB taxonomy): Bacteria > Myxococcota_A > Polyangia > Polyangiales > Polyangiaceae > DASWGX01. The sequence continues at coordinate 12,223 of DASWGX010000682.1, read as the reverse complement.
AGTCACGAGAAACAACACGCTCCGAAAGCGGCCCATCACGGCACGGCACAATCCGTCGTCACAGCGACCGTCACGGCAATGATCGTCGGAGCTGCATTCGTTGCGCGCCGGCGCCTCCGTAGCGTTCTCGGGCGCGCTCACGTCGCAACCGCCCAGGACCGCCGCGGCGAACGCCACCGAGCAGAGCCTGGGCAGCCGGAGCCACGTTCGGGGGTGGGACATGCGCCGAACAAACCCTAGCGACTGCCATGCCAATGGCAAGAAACGCGGGTACCCGTGGGAATCTGAGCGCACCGGGTGTGACAGGCGTGTCACAGCGCCCGCCCAGAGCGCGCAAGGCGGGAGTCTCAAGGCGCGCCGCTGCCGCGCGCCGCGTGCCCGCTGTGCGAGCCTCGCCCGGGCTGCCAGCGCGTTTCCGCGTACTCCGGAGCGGCTGCGAGGCCCACTACGTCGGCGGCTTCGGCGTCGGCCCCGCACAGCACGGCCAGGCCATCCAGGTTCACGGGCAGCTCGTGGCCCGATTCCCGACACGTTTGTGCGACGGCGACTCCCACGTCGGCGCTCGCAAAGAGCCCGGCGCGGCGAACGGCGCGCCGGGCGGCGCTCACCACTTCCTCGTAGCGCAGGACGGCCGGGTCGTCGCAGAGCTCCCGCAGCCGCCGCTGACTTCGGGCGGGAATGCTCTCCCAGAGCACCTCCGCCAGGCTGCTGATCGCCGGCAGCCGCTGGGGCTCCGAATCAGGACGGCCGAAGGCCAAGGCAAGGCTGCCGAGCACCGTGTGCGCCAGCGCTTCGTCGGCACCGAACAAGAGGATGTGCTGCGGCCAAGTCGCCGCCATCATCGCGCCGAGCTGAAACAAGAGCTCGGCGTCCACGCTCTGCGCGTCGCCGCTCACGATGACCGCGGGCGGGGTGAGCAGCGCGGCGCTCACGGTGACGGCCCCGGCGCTCTTTCGCTGAAAGCACGGCGAGCGCGAGGTGCCGAGCAGGCGAGCTACCTCGGAGCACGCCCGGGCCAGAGGGGTCGCCGCACCCGGCTGGATGCGCTCGAGACCGGTAACGCCGTAGGTGCTCGCGTCGCGGCGGAAGATGTGCGGCGCTCCCTCCCAGATGAGCGCCAGCGCCTCGAGCCCCGGCGCCGTGATGTCGCGCTGCACCAGAGCTCGAATCGCGGCCGGCTGCTCCTGCTGTTCGCCGAGCGGAGGCGCTTCGATCCGATCGAGCTCGGGAGAGAACGCCGTGATCAGATGATCGACGGCGTGAGCGTAGGCGACGTTACGGTCGGCCATCGCCGCTTCGTACAGGTTATGCAGCGCCCAGGCGTCCCCCGGCATGAGCCGAGCCAGCTTCTGGCAGGTGAGCACCCAGTCGCGGGTCCGGAGCGGGTCGGTGCGCAGGTATTCGAGGAGCGTGCGGCCCGCGCTGACGTCCCCTTCCCCGAGCGCGCGAATCAGCTCCGCCTCGTGGTCGTCGAGCGCGGCGATGGAGCGGCTCGGCGGCGGCTCGGAAACCGGCACGCTGGTGCGATTCGATTCAGGGCTGGACTCGGGCGGCTCCGACGACGGCAGCGGCGGAGAGGTTTCGGGATCCAGATCCTCCGCGGAAGATTCCAGCAAATCGAAGACTTCGATGACCGGTGCCGAGTCGCGTTCCACGGGAACCGCCGAATGCCGCCCGCTCGAAAGCATGCCCTCTTCGTCCATGGGCGGCTCGGTCGGCTGATTTCGATCGGCCCATTTCGCCACCGCTTCTTCGAGCGAACCGGGAACCGAGATCTCTTCGAGCCTCCTCTGCGCCGCCTCGACCCGCGCCCGCGCGCTCGCGTCAGCGGAGGCCATTTCGAGGTACGGCGCGGCGCGCGCCGTGTCGCCGAGCGCAATGGCCACGTCGGCCGCCGCGAGCAGCACGTCGGAGCGCGGCCGCACGCCGCGAAGGTCTCCCGCCAGAGCCTTTTCGTAGTGGCGCATCGCCTCCCCGCGGTTGCCCTGGCGCGCCGCTCGCTCGGCGAGGCCGAGCGCAATCAACGTCCGGGGGCCGACCCGATCGAGCGCCGTCGTGAGCTCACGCAAGCCAGAACCTGGTCCGACCGCGACGTCGAGGGCCTCCGCCAGCAAGAACGCGTAAAGCTCGAACTGTTCGTCGCTCAGCCGCACCGACAGCGCTCGGAGCTCGGCCACGGTAACGCGAGCTTGCTCGGCACTGCCGGCGCCGCGCTCTGCGTACTCCAGGAAGCGCGCCGCAAGCTGCGCCTCCGGCCAATCGGGCGCAATGCGGGCCGCGCGCTGTGCGCGCGAGAGAGCCGAACCTCGGTTGTCGGCCGCCTCCGAGGCGCGAGAGGCCTCGAGGAATAACCCCGCGCGCTCGCGCGGCGGGGCCATCGAAGAGAGCGCTTGCTCCTCGAGCGCCGCGGCGAGCGCGCCGGGATCCTCGCTCAGACGAGCGACTTCGACGCGCAAGCGCGCCACCTCCGGCGACGCCACCCACGCTTCCATGCCCTCGAGCACGCGCCGCGCGTTGCCGACGTCGCCGGCCACCAGATACGCCTCGCACGAACGCCGCGCCAGCTCTCCCGCCTCGTTCTTGTTGGTGGCAAGCCCGCTCGCTCGAAGCCAGAGCCGCGCCGCGTTCTCGCGCGCGTCGAGCCGTTCCGAGAGCTCGGCCAGTGTGCGCAGCACGCCGAGGTGCTCGCCGGTCGTCGATAACAGACCTTCGAGCTCGAGGCGTGCCGCGTCGGGACGGCCGAGCCGTTGCTCGAGCACCGCAGCGCGCCGCAAGCGGAGCCGGCGCACCCCGTCGGCATCCGGCGTCGAAGCCGCCCGGCGCGCGAGCAGCTGACTCAAGAGGGCGTACTGCCCGAGGTCCTCGACGGAACGCTCGAGCACGTCGAGCGCGCGGGTGTCCTCGGGAGCGCAGCCGAGAATGCGCTCGTACGCCGCGAGCAAGCCGGCTTCGTCGCCCAGGCGCTGGCGCGCCTCGGCCAGCTGGCGCAAGAGATCCACGCGGACACGCGTGTCGTGCTCGATCTCGGCGAGGGCGGAAAGCGCCTCGGCCTCGCGCTCCGCGTTGCCGGCCTGCCGCGCCAGGGCCACGGCACCGTCGAGCAAGCTCCGGCTCTTGTATTCACTGAGCACGAAGGCGAGCACGTCGAGCGCGCGCACAGGATCGCCGCGGGCACCGATCAGCGCCGCGAGCTCGGCCGCCGGTCGCTCGCGCTCCGAGGGTGAAAGATCGGAGCGGAACACTTCCCTTTCGAGCAGAGCCTCGAGCTCGTCCCGCCGGCCCGTCTTGCGATAGAGATCACACAGTCGCTCGAACAGCTGCCGCTCTTCGGCCGGTTCGATGTCGCCGAGGCCGCGCGCACGTTCGAGCGCGTGGAGCGCTCCGGGCAAGTCGTCTCGCTTCTCCGCGAACTCGGCGAACTCGAGCAAGCCTTGCAGCCGTTCGTAGGCGGGCACCGCGCCGAGCAGCTGATCGAGAAGATTGGTATCTCCGAGCCGTTCGGCGGCGCGGCGGGCGTTCTCGAGCCCTTCGGCGTCCGTCGGATTGTCGAGGGCGAGGCGCACCGCGAAGCGCGCTTCGAGTCTCGCGTCGCCCAGCGCAGTCGCAACGGCGCCACCGAGTTCGGCGAGCTCGCGGCCGAGCGGCTCGACCGGAGCCGATTCGAGCCAGTGCCCGAGCCGCGCCGCGACGTCCGGAGCGCGGCCGAGCGCGCTGGCGTGCGCGCGGAGCTTCGCGTACCCAGCCGCCTTGCGGTCGAGCTCGACGGCGCGTCGCAGCGCTTCCATGCCGATGCTCGGACTGCCGAGCACCGAGAGCGCGAGCTCGGCCGCCGCGAGCGCGAGGGACGCCGCGTCGCTCCCGCGGGCTCTCTCGAGCAAGCTCTTCAACGCGCGTTCGAGGCGAAGCTCCCAGACTTCCCGTTCCTCCGGAAGCTTCTCGAGCAAGCGCTCGAGGGCCGCGCCGAGCGCTTCGACGGTCGGCAGCTCGGGAAAGGAAGCGAGGGCGCGCAGCAACGCTTCGGCCCTTTCGCGCATCCCTTCTTCGCTCTGGTCGTCGAGCAACGCGGCGCGCTTGAGCCACACCGCGCGCTGCTCCGGATCCTCACGGCCCTCGGCGACGCGGCCGAGCGCCTGGATCACCTCGCTCGTGCGCCCGAGACGCGCGGCGATCCGCGTCAAAAGCGACAGCGTCACGCCGTTCGCCGGCGCCGCCTCGAACGCCGAAATCGCGTGGGCGAGCGCGCGATCGGTGGCTCCGCGGCGTTCGAACTGCCGCGCCGCGCGATAGTGGAGCGCGCGTTCGCCGTAACAGCCGAAGGCAGCGGCGGCGACGCGCTGGTAGATGCCGTCAAGCTGTTCGATCTCGCCGCTCCCCGCGCTGCGCTCGGCCACCGCGAGGGCGTCGGTGCGCGTCGGGTCGAGCGCGAGTGCGCGGTCCGCGGCGTCGAAAGCCTCGCGGTGCCGTCCCAAGCCGAGCGCGACGGAGGCCGCGACGCCGAGCACGTGGGCCGCGCTCGAGGATTCTCGCTTGTCGCCCGCGATGCTCTCCAGCGTTTCGAGGGCCTTTTGCACACCGCCGAACGCGACGAGATCCGCCACCAGCGACCCGATGCCACCCGCGGGGTCGAGGGACGCGGCACGGCGCCAGGCGCTGATGGCCCCGATCTCGTCGTGGCACAGCGCGAACCGCGCGGCGCCGAGCTCGCGCCAGGTCCGGACGGCTTCAGCGATGTTGGCGCCGCTCGACGCGCTCAGCGCTTCGGCCCGGGCTTCGAGCGACGCCACGCGCGCCTCGGAGCCGCCCCCCGCCGGCAGCGCGTCGAGCTCGGCGAGGATTCGACCGGAAGCGACGCCCTCGCGTCCGGCACGGAGCAGGGCGCGCGCCGCCCCGTCCACGTCGCCCGCCCGAACGCGCAGGCGGCACACCTCGACGAGCGCGTTCGGACGATCGGTTCCGGGCGCACCCGCGGCGAGCCAGCGTTCGAGCGCGGTGACGCCCAATATCGGATCATCGAGCTCCTCGGCGACGCGGAGCACGGCCGTGCGCACGCCGTCGAACTGAGCTCCCATCACGTCGAGGACACGCCGCGCGACGCCAGCGCCTCGCGCGGCGTCCTTGCGCCCGAGCTCGATCAGCGTTTCCCCGATGACGTCGGCGAGCTCGCCGAGCGGCGCCGGTTGCGAGAGCAGCCACGCCAGCGAATCGCTCATCCGAACTGCGTCGCCCACACGCGTCACGCGCGTCAGCAGAGCGCGCGCCGCGGCCAGATTGCCGGGCTCGAGCGCGAGCCAGCGCTGCGTCCAGGCGAGCGCCAGCGCCGCTTCGTTCTGCGCCTCGTACGCCTGCGCCAGCGCAGCGCAGAGCCGCCCGCGAGGAACGACGACCGCGACGGCGCGCTCGAGCGCGTCGGGCCCGAGCAGTTTGGGCTGCGCGAGGGCGATGTGCGCTCGCACCGCGACGGGTCGCGACAGCGACGGATCGGTTCGGCACGCCGAGAGCGCCGCGTCGCGCGCGGCGAGCGCGTCGCCGATGTCGAGCAAAAGCTCGGCGGCGACGCTCTCGACGACGGCACGCAGCGACGGGCTCAGCGCCGACGCGAGCGCGATGAGAGCGTGCGCGCGCCCGCGCACGTCGCCGACGCGCGTCGAAAGCGCGAGCGCCGCCGCCACCACCCGCTGCGAGCCGCTCTCGGTGCCGCACTGCTCCACCGCCGTCAGGGCACCGCGAAAGTCGCCGCGCTCGACGCGCACCGAGGCGAGCCTGAGGCCCGCCTCTTCACGTGCCGCCGCGTGGGGCGCCGCCGAAAGGTCGCGTTCCAGCAGCGCATCGAGCTCGTCCCAGCGCTCGCCCCTCTCGAGCAATCTCCGCAGCCGCACCTGCCACCGGCGTTCTTCGGGCTCGCGATCGGCGAGCTCACCGTACACCGAGCGCAGCGCGTCGCTTTCGTCGGGGCGCCCTTCGAGCAAGCCCGCCAGCGTCACCAGGCTCGCCACGCGCGCGCCTCCCTTCGCCGCGCGGAGCGCGCCGTAGGCTTCGTGAAGGGCTTGGTCCAGCGCCTTGACTCGCCCGGTCCAGCGCTCGACGCTCGGTCCGACCTCCGCGTCGGGCGCGATACCTTGAAGCTTTCGCGCCGCCCAGAGAGCGAGCCCCGGATCCTCCAGGCGCGAACCCGCGAGCTCCATCAGATGGCGCAATGCCGGCTCAGCCGCGGCTTGATGACGGTGACCGTGGAGCCCGATGCGGATCAGCACTTCGACGAGCCAGGTGAAGTCCTGCGTCGCGTGGGCACGCTCGGCGAGCACGCCGCGCGCCGTCTCCGAGCTCGGGTCGGCGGTGGCGGCTTCTACCCAGGCCCGCTGCGCGCGCTCGGGCTGCCCTAGCGTGCCCGCGTAGAGCCGCCCCATCTGCGCGAACACGCCGGCGCGCGCCGCCCCGTGCAGCGTGTGCGCGCCGAACCCGAGCCAGGCCACCAAGAGTTCTTGCTGTCCGATGCGATCGAGCAGACGAAGCCACGCACGCGTCGCGACGCTGGGATCCCAGGGTGCCGCGCTCGGCGAGCCGTCGGCGGCATCGCGCCTGGCGAAAAGCCCGGCGAACTCGAACTTTGCCTCGACTCTGGCGTCGAGCGCGGCCCCGAGAGCGCGCGGCAGATCTCCGGCGGCAAGCGCGCTCGAAAGCCGGCTCAGGTGCACCTTCTCGGCGGCTTCCGGGTGCAACTTTGCGCGCGCCCGGGCGTGCTCGCGCAAGACTTCGTCGCTGGCTCCCAGCCGACCGCGCTGCGCGAGCGCCTTGGCGAGCGCTTCGGCCGTGCGCGTCGATGCCGGCGACGCCTGAAACGCGCGTAGCAGATCTTCGAACGCCTGAGCCTGCTCGCCACGCGCCTCGCGACGGCGAAAGCCTTCGAGATACGCGCGCGCCGCCGTCGACGCGTCGACGACGTTCGGCGCCCAGGCTCCGAGCGCGCCGAGCAGCTCCGCGGGCAGCGCGTCGCTCGGATGCTCCTGAACGGCTTCTTCGAGCGCGCTCGCGGCGTGCGCCGCGTCGCGAGCACGGGCGGAGAGCACCGCGGCGCGAGTCAGCGCGCTGGCTGCCTTCGCCCCTTTGCGCTGCTTGAGCAGCGGCTCGAGTGTCTTGACGGCCAGCGCCGGCTCGCCGAGCTCGGCGTACCACGAAGACAGCTCTTCGATGAGCTTGCGATCGGGCTCGATGCTCACCGCCTTCTTCGCCAGGCGCGTCGCGGTATCGAGCTCGGAGCCGTGCTGCCAGAGGGCTCGCCCGAGCGCCGCCGAGACCTGGTAGATCGCGTCGGCGTGCCCTTGGGCTTCCACGTGCGAAAGCTCGGCTTCCAGCGTTGCGATGGGAGCCCCTGGACCCGGCGGGCGTTCTATAGGCTTTGGCGTACCCAGGCTTTCGAGCGCTATCGCCGCGACGGACGTCGGCGGCACGTGGCTCGTATCCGTCGGCTTGAGCGTCACGTGACGCACCGACTGCGGCGGCTCGGCCCCAGAACTTTCCCCGAGCCCCCGGGCCGTCGGGGGAGTGGGGGAATCTGTCGGGGGAGGGGTCGCCATTGGGTTGGGGACGTCGATCCGGAGTAAAACCGGCTTGGATCCTCGGGGCAAGCGCGCCCGTGCACGAAGTTCAACGCGGGGCTTGTCGGCGGAGCCGGGGGCGGACTAGCCTCTCGGGCACCCGGTGCGGGCGCGACCCGCGCAACGGAGGCCAAGCGATGCATCTGATGCCCCTTCAACGACTCCTCCCTCGAATCGCGGCCGGCCTGCTGGCGGGCTCGGTAGCCCTCGCGGCCTACCACTCCGAGGCGATCGCTCAGGAAAAGCCGGCGGCCGTGAAAGCCCCGGACAAGAAGACGCGAAACGCCGCGCGGCAAGCGTTTGCAGATGGGGAGAAGGCCTTCAAGGCCGATGACTACGCCGCCGCGCACGAAAACTTCTCGAACGCTCACGAGCTCATCCCGACGCCGCACACGGCGTACTGGATGGCGAAGAGCCTCGACCAGATGGGCAAGGTTCCCGAAGCCATCGGGGCCTACGAGGCCTTTCTCGCCGACCCCGAGAGCGACAAAGCCGGCGAGGACAAGGTCACCGACGCTCGAGCGCGGCTCGACCACCTCAAGGCGACCCTCACCGGTACCGTGGCCCTCGTGACGGAACCTGCCGGCGCCTCGGTCAGCGTCGACGGTGAGCCGAAGGACGGCCAAACACCCATCGAGCTGGAGCTCAGCCCCGGTGTGCACAAGGTCCGAGTCTCGATGGAGGGCTTCGATCCCCAGGAGCTCGAGATCGACGTCAAGGGCGGCGAGAGGATGGACCAGAGCGTTACGCTGCTCGTATCGGCACCTGAGCCGGTCGTCGCACCACCGCCGCCGCCCGTCACTCCTCCCCCGCCGCCGCCCGAGCCCCGCAAGGAGCGCAGCATGGTCCCGGCCTACGTCACCCTCGGCGTTGCCGGCGCGGGCGCCATCGTGGGCACCATTTTCGGCATTCAGGCGCTCAGCGCCAAAAGCGACTTCAACGACAACCCGACGAACGATGCCGCCGACGACGTCGAGCGCAACGCGCTCATCGCCGACATGGCCTTTGGCGTCGCGATCACCCTGGGCGTCACGGGCATCGTGCTCTTGACGAGCGACGACTCGGCGAGCGATACGGCACGCGCGAAGGTGACGAAGCGCGAGCAGGCGAAGCTCAACGTGGCGCCTTACGTCACGCCGACGGGCGGCGGAGCCGCGGCGCGCGTGATTTTCTGAGGCTGGCGCGGCGTCCCGAATCGAAGGCGGCGCGCCGCGACAGCTCCGCGCGCTACGGTCGGGCGTGCATTGCCGGCCGCCGAGCTAGACGTCGGGGAGCTCCTCGTAAACCTCGGCGACGGGAAGCCGGCAGCCGATCGCGGGAACGTCGAGGGTGCCTCCCTCGTACGCCGCCTGCGACCACGAACCGTCGGCGCGCCTCTCGTGAACCGTGATCTCAGCCTTGTCCTGGGCGACGAGGATCACGGCTCGCACGCTGGCGACGAGCTTGTAGCCGTCGAGCTTCGGACCTGGATCATCGCTTTCGGTCGACGGACTCTGAACCTCGATCAGAACCGTGGGATTGAGCACCGTCTGCCGCGTCTTGTCGGCCGGATCGAGCTCGAGCGGACCGCACACCACCGTCGCGTCGGCATAGGTCGAGCGATTCGCCGCGACCGAACGCACCCGGAGATTAGCGTCGAACACGCGGCACGGCGTACCACGCAGTTGGGCGCCCAGAATCCGGCCGATGTTGTTGCAGATGGCCGAGTGCCTGGGCGAGTCGCCGGTCATGTCGAGAATCGCGCCCTCCCGGTATTCCACGCGATTCGGGCTCCGCTCCGCGAGCACGACGTACTCCTCGAAGGAGAAGACGTGCCGGCGCTCGGTGACGGAGAGGAGCATGGCGATTGCAAGACTACTGCTAAGGACGTGGTCCGTCCACGATGGCGAGCTTGACGCCGTGGCGCCGGACGCGCAAAGCTCGAACCTCTACTGAGAGGTTCGGCGTGGAGGCGGACGGCGCAGAGCGCCCAGTGCCGTGCTAGTGTCGCCACGATGACCTCGGCGCCGCTGTCGTTTCCGGCAGCGCGCACCTTGTCTGGAACAGCGAGGCCGGCCGTGCTCACGCCGTGGCGCGCCGCTCGGCGCCGCCGTTCGAGAATCTTCTGCAAATTGCCGCGGGCCTTGACCGTGTTCGGATGCTGCGGTCCCAGGGTCCTAGGCTCGATTCGAAAATCTCGACCGCCCGGCGAGCCAGCGGTTCCGCCTCGTCCAGCCGGCCCGTGACGCAGAGCAGCGTCGCCAGGTTGTTCAAGGCGAATGCGACGCTCGGGTGATCCAGGCCCAGCGCCGCTTCGTCGATCGACAGCGCTCGGCGATAGAGCGGCTCCGCTTCCCACAGCCGATTCGTTTCCCGAAGCAGCTCGGCCAGATGCCATGATGGCGGGCGTGACGGAAACGTGGTCGCGCCGTGCCGCCCGGGCGGTTTGCAAGGGTTCGGGTGGCAAGAGCGGTCTCCTCGGGCCGGGCCGGCACAAGCTCCGTATTCTTGGAGGTGAAGAGGGCCTCGAAGGCCAATCGGAGCCGGACGAGCCGGCGGGCGTGCTCAACCCCGAGCGGACTGCGCATTTCGCGGCCGCGAGGCGCTAGGCCAGATTGGCCGGTCCTTCTTCCCGTACGGCAACATGTGCCGGGGCGTTTCGGCGCACTCGAGCACGCATGGAAGGATGGAGACCCCTGGCGGTCGGTGGCTGGCGGGGACGACGAGCGATCAGAACAATCAACAATCCGAGACCCTCACGGCGTGGCGCACGCACACGTCAACGGAGCCGTGCGACCTAAAAGCTTGATCGCCATCATGGAAGGTCGAGCAAAGAGGTTGACGAGGAGTAGGGAGATGGGAAGGGATGAAGAGGGGAGGGCGCGACTCTTCCATAGTTGGGAAATAGCAGTCAGAGTGGGGGCGACAGCCGTACCTCGCGCAGCGCAGCCCCGATGTTCTTGTCGTTGAGCTCGGTCAGGCCCGCCAAGCGGTTTTTGGCTTCGCGGAAACCTCGCGTGATCGCCTCGAACACGCCGGCCTCCTACCACACCTCGGCCGCGGGCCTAGCGGGTTGGTCGAGACCGCGGTTTGCGCTAGCTTGAGCCTCGATGCTCGGGCGCGCTTCGCTGCTTGCCGCCGCAACGCTCGCCGTGGGGGGCTGCGGCAAGACCAGCTCGAACGGCGCGGTACCCGTGTCCAGCGGCGCTGCCGGTGAGGGGAGCAGCTCGAGCGGAGGAGACGCCGGCGCGGGCACGGGCGAGGGCTCGATGGGCGGAGCGGACGCGGGCGGTCCAGCCACGGGCGGCGCATCCATGGGCGGAACCGCGCCAACCTGCACTGCCCCCGAGCTCTGGCGCTGTCTCGGCGAATGCGACGATTTTCGCACCAGCGTCGAGAACTGTGGCCACTGCGGCAACAGCTGTCTGGACGAGCTCGAGTGCGCTTCCGGGCGCTGTCGGGCGCCGCTCGCGTGCGTGCCCGAAACGTCGATGTACGAAGCCGAAGCAATGGATAGAACGGGCGGCTCGGCGGACGGCGACGGCTGGCTCTTGAACGTGAATGAAACGCTGTCCGCGTCTCACACCTTCCAAGGCGGTCCGGTGGTCTTCAGAATCACGGCACGCGGGCAGAAGGACGCACCTCGCCCGCTGATCGGCATCGGCGTGGGCAGCGACGTGCTCGGGCCGTTACGTTTGCGCTCGGCGGACGACGTGACCTACAGCATCGAGTACCAGAGCACTGCTGGTGCGGAGGTCGTCAGCATTGCTACCCAACCAGAGCTCGACAACGACGCGCCGACCGCAATCATCAATCGCCTGGAAATTCAAGATTGCAGCGAGCATCACGGCCTGTGTGACGGCGGAGGCTACCATTTGCCGGAGATCGCGGCCTGCGCGCCACCGGTGTGCTCGGAGGCGAGCGACTGCCATCGCGATTTCCCCGGCCCGGCCTTCGCAGGGGAGTGCGAGGAGGGAGCCTGTCGTTATCCACGCTGCGATGAACCCACGAACAACGGCGTACCCCTCTACGAAGAGCTTGCGTCGATGGGGCTCGCCGTCGCGTTCTCGTGCATTCCCTACGAACAGCTCCTGCTTCCGTCGAACACGCCGCGCACGCCGTTTCTGGAGGGCACGCCGGACGACTTCGAGTGCCCTAACATCGAGGAATTGACCTGGGAGATCCAGCGCTTCACCGGCGAAGGTAGCTGCGTGACCGTGCCCGTGTGCGGGCCGGGCGGGGTGAGCGAGGTGGACTTCGCTCCGGAAGGGACCTGTTGCTATTTGATCCATCGGGTGTGCGGCGTCTAGGCGCGCCATGACGCCAAGCCCGCCGCTCTCGGGCGGACTGGCGCTTTCTTTGCTCCGTCCTCGGCAATGGAGCGCGATCGAGGGTTTTCACGCAGCTACGAGTGGTCGCTGCTCTCAATCGTTGCGTGTTGCGCGTGCGGCACGACCACCCGAGACCCTGACCAGGGGGTAAGGAGCTTCCGAGCCGTGCAGGGGGTTCGAGGCATCGCTGTTAGCAGCTTTCTTTTCCATGGACCAACTTCTGAGCGAGAAGCTCGTCCATGGCGACATCTATCGACGTTACGAGTACCCAGGGCTGGCAGACGATCGAGGCTGAGCTTCCGGAAAACTTCGAGGAACTCG
>DASWGX010000681.1:0-13791 GCA_036393455.1 Polyangiaceae bacterium | reverse complement strand
TCGTGCGAGATGAACAGGTAGGCGACGCCGAGCGTCCGCCTGAGCTCGCACAAGAGCTCGATGGTGCGAGCCTGGACCGTGACGTCGAGCGCCGAGAGGGCTTCGTCCAGCACGACGAGATCGGGACGGATCAGGAGCGCGCGAGCGATGGTGACGCGCTGCGCCTGACCCCCCGAAAGCTGATGCGGGTAGCGTTCCAGCATGTCGGAGCCGAGCTCGACACGGTCCAGCATGGCATCGATGCGCGCGCCGCGTTCGCACGCGGTTTGCGCCGTGAGCGCTCGGAGCGGAGCGTGCAGCGAATCCGCCACGGTCCTGCGCGGATTGAGCGCGGACACCGGATCTTGCGAGACGAGCTGCACCGTGCGGCGGAAGGCTCGCGCGTCCCGCGCCAGCCACTCGGACACCGAGCGCCCGCGGACGCGCACGCTGCCCGCGCTCGGCTCGGACAGCCCGAGCACGAGCCGCGCGATCGTGGACTTGCCGCTGCCAGACTCGCCTACCAGGCCGAGAGCTTCGCCGGCCGAGAGCTCGACCGACACGCCGTCGACGGCGCGCACTTCTCGTCGTTTGCCGAAGATCGTTCGTGAACGCACGCGGTAGTACCGCGACACGGCGTCGAGCTCGAGCAGCGGGTCGGCGGGCGCCCTCATGAGGGTTCCGGCGCAGCGTCGCCCCAACGTCGCCGTTCGAGCCGGGGCACACTGTCGAGCAGCCGCCGCGTGTAGGCGTGACGCGGTTCTCGGATGACGTTCTTCAGCGGACCCGCTTCGACGATGCGGCCTTGCCGCAGCACGACGACGGAGTCGCAGAGCTCGGACACCAGGGCGAGGTCGTGGGAGACGAACACCAGCGCCACGCCGCTTTCCCTTCTGAGCTCGTTCAGGGTCGCGACGATGCCGGCCTGGGTCGTCGCGTCCAGAGAGGTGGTCGGCTCGTCGAGCAAGAGCACGCGCGGCTCCAGCAAGAGAGCCGCCGCGATCGCGACGCGCTGGCGCATGCCGCCGCTGAGCTCGTGCGGGTACGCCCCGAGCACGCGTTCCGGATCGCCGAGCTTGGCCTGGTCGAGCGCGCTCCGCACGCGGCGGCGAACGGCGCCGTCGTCGAGGCGCTGGTGGAAGCGGAGCGGCTCGCTCAACTGGCGCTCGACGCGATACAGCGGATGCAGGCTGTTCAGCGGGTCCTGCGGGACGTAGCCGAGCACCGTGCCGCGCAGCTTTCGAAAAGCGTCGCGGTGGACGCGCCTTCCGTCCACGCAGAGCTCGCCCTTTTCAACCTGAAGGGGCGCTTCGAGCAACCCGAGCAAGGCGAGCGTGAGCAGCGTCTTGCCCGAGCCCGACTCGCCGACCAGTCCGAGCGCCCCGCCCGGCGCGAGCTCGAACGAGATCGCGTCCAGCAACGGCTCTCTTCCCACCGGGGTCGCCAACGTGACTCGGAGGTCGGACACCGAGAAAAACGTGGGCGGCGTGCTGGACGACGTGCCAGCGGGCGCGTCGCCGGCGCGCGACGCGGGCGCACTCTCTGTCGCTTTGGCGGCGTTCGCCGCCGCAGCGGCTCGGGGTGTTTCGGCGCGCTGCGCCGCGCCCGCGTGCTTCGGATCGAGGGCGTCGCGCAGTCCGTCGGCGAGCACATTGAGGCAGAGCACGATGACGAAGATCACGCCGCCCGGCGCCAGCGTCAGGTGGGGCGCCGTGGTGAGCAGATGTCGGGCTTGGCCCAGCATTCCGCCGAGGTCGGCTTGAGGCGGCTGTGCGCCGAGCCCGAGGAAGCTGAGCCCCGCGGTCTCGACGATCATCCATCCGAGACTCGTAGCGGCCGCAACGACCACGACCGGCGCGACGTTGGGCAAGAGCTCCGAGACGAGGATGCGCGTCGTCGAGAGGCCGCCGACGCGAGCGGCTTCGATGAACGGGCTCCGGCGTAGGCTCTGCACGCTCGCGCGCACGGTGCGCGCGAAGAACGGCACGTTGACGATGCTGATGGCCAGGGTCGCGCTCTTGAGGCTCGGTCCCAAGACCGCGACCAGCGCGAGCGCGAGCAGTAGATACGGAAACGCCATCACGACGTCGATGCCGCGCATCAACAGCATGTCGATAGAGCGTCCGGCGTAGCCGGACAGCATGCCGATCAAGGTCCCGGCGGCGGCCGCCACCGCGGTGCCGCCCGCGGCGACGGCGAGGCTCAGCCGCGCGCCGAAGGCCAGGCGGCTCAGCACGTCTCGACCGAGCTGGTCGGTGCCGAGAAGGTGACCCGGCGTCAGGGGCGAAAGGAGGCGCGCGTCGAGACGGGTGGCGTTCGGATCGGCAAGAGGCAACCACGGCGCCGACAGGGCGAGGAGGGCGGTCACGAGGAGCAGTGCTGCCGCCGCCGTCACCAGCGGCGCGGCGCGAAGGCGGTCGAGCGCCACGGCGCCGAGCTTCCTCACCGAGCCTCCAGCGTGCGCGGATCGAGGGCGTGATGCACGAGGTCCGTCGCGAGATTGACGAGCACGTACGTCGCGGCGAGCACCAGCGCGCCGCCCTGCACGAGCAACAGATCACGCTTCAGGATCGCCTCGACCAACAGGCGGCCGAGCCCCGGCCACTGGAAGACGCTCTCCACGTAAATGGCCCCGCCGAGGGCGTAGCCGGCTTGCAGCCCGATCACGGGGACCATGTGAACTGCCGCGCTGCGGAACGCGTGGCGGTAGCGGACGAACGCTTCCGGGAGTCCGCGGGCGCGCGCGACCCGCGTGTAGTCCTGGCTCAGCGCCTCGAGCATTTGCGCGCGCATGAGTCGCGCTACGATGCCCGCGATCACGAGTGCGAGCACCCCACTCGGCAAGACGAGATGATGAACGACGTCCGCGACGCTGCCCGCGCCGGCTCCGACGGCAGCCGTCATGCCGCTCACCGGAAACCACGGCAACGTCACGGCGAACAGCAGCACGAAGATCAGCGAGAGCCAGAACGCCGGCGTGGAAATTCCCGCGAGCGAGAGCAGCGTGAGCATGCGATCGACCGAGCCGCGGTGCGCGGCGGCGAGCGCGCCCGCTCCCAGGCCCAGCGCCGTTCCGGTGCCGAGCGCGGTGCCGGCGAGCAAGAGCGTGGGCCCGAGCCGCTCGAGCACCAATTCGGACACGCTTCGATCGAACGCGAAGGAGCGTCCCAGATCGCCGTGCAAGAGACGCGCGAGCCAGCTCAGGTAACGGGTCAACGGGTCTTGCTCGACCCCGAGCTCGCGCCGCAGATCGGTCAGGCGCTCCGCCGTGGCGTATGGCCCGAGGATCGCCAGAGCCGGATCGCCGGGAACCAGCGCGAGCAGGAGGAACACGATGGCGCTCAACGCGAGGAGCACGAAGAACAGAAAGGACAGCCGCCGCAGGACGTAGGGGAGCATCAGAAAATCTCGCGTTTGAATACGTTCTCGAACGACAGGAAGAACGACGGCTCCAGCGCGAAGCCGGCGAGATTGCGGCGCGCCACGGCGTTCTGCTTGGAGCTCGCCACGAACAACCACGGCGCGTCGTCGTGTACCAGCCGTGCAAGCCGGCGGTAGAGCTCGGCGCGCCGCGGTCGCGAGGTAGCTCGGTGTGCTTCGTCGATCAGTGCGTCGACGGCCCGGTTTCGGTAGTAGCCTGAATTGAAGCCGCCGGGAGGGTGAGCGCCCGAGCGCAGCGTCAAGAACGGCAGCGTGTCCGGGTCGTTGGTCATCCACGCCATCGCCGCCATGTGCTGACCGTCTCCGAGTCCGGCGTTTACCGTCGACAGATAGGCGTTCCACTCGAAGCGCTCGATCTTCAGCGAAACTCCGACACGCGCGAGATCTGCCTGGATCGCGGTGGCCATTTGAACCGGTTCGAGCATTCCCGAGCCGCCGTCGGGGACCTGAAAGACGAGCTCTCGGTCGATGCCGCCGCTCTCGGCAATCAGACGGCGCGCGCGCTCCGGATCGTAGGGATACGGTTCGAGGTCGGGATTGCGAGCCCAGGAAAAGGCGCTCGGGATCGGACCGTCCGCGACGGACGCGGTGCTTTCGAGCACGTGCTCTACCAGCGCTCGCTTGTCGACGGCGTAGTTGAAGGCTCGCCGCACGCGCCGATCGTCGAACGGGGGCACGCGGGCATTCAAGATGACGAACCAAAGATGCGGACCGACCTGTTCGTGGACGACGAAGTCGTCCGCCTTCCGGAAGGAGGCGATGGTATCCGCGGACAGCTCCGGCAAGAGGTCGATGGAGCCGGCGCGAAGCTCGGCGACGCGCGCCGCTTCATCGGTGATCGGTCGAAAAATCAGTGAAAACGGCGATCGCGGTGGCGTGCTTTCGAGCACGATGCGGTGGTGGCTCTCCCACGCCGCGAAGCGGTAGGGCCCGGTTCCCACCGGGTGGCGGCCGAAGAACTTACCGTAGCGGCGCACGGCGGCGGGCGAAACCATGAAGCCCGTGGGATAGGCCAGGTTCGACAGGAACGGCGCGAACGGCTCCTCGAGCTCGAACACGACGCGGTAGCGTCCTTCGACACGCACACTTCGGACCGCGTCGAAAAAGAAGGCGAGTGGAAACGGCCCGGTGTCGTGGAAGGGATGCCGCGGGTCGAGCATGCGCTCGAAGTTGAACTTGACCGCTTCCGCGTCGAACGGCGTGCCGTCGTGAAAGCGCTCGTGCCGGACCAGATCGAATTCGTAGCGAAGGCCGTCGGGCGTCACGGTGTACCGCTCGGCCAAGCTCGGCTCGATGTCGAGCGAACCTTCGCGAAAGCGCACCAGGCCCTGGTAGAGGCTCGTGATGACGCGGAAGTCGTTGAGCGCCGTGGTCGCGTGGGGGTCGAGGCTCTTCGGCTCGGCGTGGAGCGCGACGACCGCGACGTCGTCGGGCAACGCGCGCGTGCCCGGAGCCGAAAGCGTCGCAGCCGTGCCTGCCAAGAAAACCAGCGCCAGCGCCCCGAACACGAAATGAAGCGCGTGGGCGCGCGACGGCTCGAGACGGAAGCGCGACATCGCCTCGGAGAACGTGGTCCTGGGTCGGCCTTCGCCGCCTCACTCCGGCTGGAGCGGCAGCCCCTCGAGCGGCCCGAGCTTGAGCCGATCGCGCTCCGCCGTCGGGGGGCTTTGGATGTATAGGGTCAAGAGCTCCGCGAGCGTTCGCAGCGCTTCGCAGTGAGTGCGTTCATAGCCGTGGGATGCGTCCGCGCCGAAACACACGAGCGCCACGCGCATGTCGTTGCCGGCTTCGAGCGCGGACGCGGCGTCGCAGCGGTAGTACTTGAAGACGTCCCGCTGGTGCTCGATGCCGAACTCCTTGCACAGCCCGAGCAGCTTGTGCGTGAGGTGGTAGTCGAAGGGACCCGTGGAGTCCGCCATCGCAATGGTGACGCCGCGCTCGCGCGAATTCTGCCCCGGAGCGGGCGTCGCATTGTCGACCGCCAGCATCTCGGCGACGTCGCCGTGCAGGATGGCGGATGCTCCGGTACCGACTTCCTCCGAGATGGAGAACAGCATGTAGCAGTCGACCGGGATGTGCGGGTCGTAGTGGCGAATGGCCTTGGCCGTCGCGAGCATCGTCGCGACGCCCGCCTTGTTGTCGAGGTGGCGCGACACGACGAAGCCGTTGCTGAGCTCCAACATCGGGTCGAACGCGACGAAATCCCCGATGTTGTAGCCGATCTCGGCCAGCTCCTCGGCGGAGGTGCAAAAGTCGTCGGTGCGTACCTCGACGTTGTCCCAGCTCACGGGCTGGTGATCAATCTCTTCGTTGAAGGTGTGGCCCGACGCTTTGAGCGGCAGCACGGTGCCGCGCTTCGGGCCGTGGTGATCGGTGAAGACCGTGACGCGCCCTCCCTCGGCGAAGCGGCTCGACCAAAAGCCGATGGGCACGAGCTCCAGGCGTCCGTTCGGCTTGAGGTTCTTCACCAGGCCGCCGAGCGTATCGACGTGACTGATGACGGCGCGTGCGGGCTCTCGATCGTGACCCGCGAGCTTGGCTCGGATGGCTCCGCGTCGCGTCAAGTCGAAGGGAATGCCGAGCCGCTTCAGCTCTTCGCCGACCCAGTGGACGATTCGGTCGGTGTAGCCGGTGGGGCTCGGCGTTTCGACCAGGGTGCGCAGGGTGTCGAGTAGGTAGTCGAGATCGATGCCGAGGGGTTTGGTGGGCGGACGGGACGAGGCGGAAACGGTTGCGGCGTTGGTCATCGTGGTCGCTCAGCTGGCGGTCTGAGGAAACAGGAGGTCGACGAAGCGTTCGGCCGTGGGCTGCGGCTCGTGATTGGCGAGCCCCGGTCGCTCGTTGGCTTCGATGATGGAGTATGCCGCCTCACGCACGGATGGCACGATGAGATCGAGGCCGACCACGGGGATATCGAGCACTTCGGCCGCGCGTTTGCAAACCTCGATGAGCGCGGGGTGAAGCTCGTCGGTGACGTCGTGGATGGTGCCGCCGGTGTGCAGGTTCGCCGTTTTGCGCACCGCCACGATCTTGCCTGATTCGAGCACCGACCCGAGCTCGTAGCCGGCGGAGCCGACGCAGCGCTCGGTCTCCGAGTCGACCGGAATTCGACTCTCGCCGCCCGTGGCGGCCGCGCGGCGCCGGCTCTGTTTGTCGATGAGCTCCGCGATGCTGTGCTCTCCGGTGCCGGTCACCTCGGGGGGACGTCGCACGGCGGCTGCCACCACGCGGTAGTCGATCACGATGACGCGCAGGTCGTAGCCGTGGACGAGCTCCTCCAGCACGATGTCGTCGCACAGATTCCGCGCCCGCCTCGCGGCGTCCTCCACTTCCGCTTGCGTGGTCAGGTCGACGCTGACCCCGCGGCCCTGCTCGCCGCGTGCCGGCTTCACGACCAAGTGGCGGTGCTCCTCCAGAAAACGGCGATTGTCTTGCGGTGTTCCCGCGGCTTGCTGCGCTGGCATGCGGAGCCCGGCCTCCGACAGCAGCCGGTGAGTGACGCGCTTGTCGTCACAGCGGCTCATGGCGATCGCCGTCGTGAGCTCGCTCAGCGACTCCCGGCACACGATGGTACGGCCGCCGAAACTGAGCTCGAAGTAGGCGTGCTCGGCGTCGAGCACGTGCACGGCGATGCCGCGCCGCCGCGCTTCGCGAACGATGATGGCGGCGTAGGGGTTGAGATCCGCGTCCGGCTGCTGGGCGATGAACAGCGGTTCGTTGAAGCTGTTCTTGCGTTTGATGCAAAATACCGGAACCCTGGAAAAACCGAGCTTCTCGTAGAGGCGAATCGCTTGCGCGTTGTCGTGCAACACCGAAAGATCGACGAAGGAGTGGCCGCGCGCTACGAAGTGCTCGACCAGGTGCACCACCAGCGCGTGCCCGACGCCCGGGTGTGTCGTCTGCGGGTCGACCGCGAGCGCCCACAGGCTCGAGCCGCGTTCTCGGTCGCCGAACGCGCCGCAATGGTCGACACCGGTGACGGTGCCGATGATCTGCCCGCTCGCCTCGTCTTCCGCGACCAGGTAGACCAGGCGGCGCGACGCGCGCTCGCGCCACATGAACGTGGGGTCCACCGTGACCATGTGGCGCCGGGCGTAGATGTAGTTGACGCCCTCGGCGTCGCGCAGCGAGTGCATCTTTCGCACCGTGAAGCCCGGCGACCCGGCGTGCACGGGGCGGTACTGATCCAGGTATAGGCGGAAGGTGTGCGAGGGGTCGAGAAAGAGCTCCTGCGGCGCGAGCGACAGCACGACGTGGGGCTCGCCGATGTACATCGCGATGTCACGGCGATTGTCACGCTCCGCGCGCAGCGTTTCGACCAGACGGGTGTTGGAATCGAAGGTGTGCCCGAAAATCAGGCGGCCCCAGCCGCAGTCGAGCACGGCGCTGGCTTCCTGCACGGCGTCGCCGTCGCGCGGCGGGCGCTTGTAGGCGCGCACACTCGGCGCGTTGTCCCGATCCAGCCGGTGCTGTTGAATGTTTCGACGCGTCACGTCAGCCCCGCGCCACGTCGTTCGAGAGCCGATCGCCGCCGCGCGGGCGGTCCATGTGGTTTTGAAGCCAGAGCTCGAGCAGCGCCATCTGCCAGAGCTTCGAACCGCGCAGCGGCGTGATGTGTTTCTCCGGTTCGCCGAGCAGTCGTTCGACGTAGTCGCGACGGAACAAGCCCCGCTCGCGCGCCCTGGGAGCCGAGAGCGCGTCGCGCACGAGTTTTAGGTACGGCCCCTGCAAGTACTTCAGAGCGGGAACCGGAAAGTAGCCCTTCGAGCGATCGATCACCTCGTGTGGAATCACCTCGCGCGCGGCTTCCTTCAAGACGTACTTGCCGCCTTCGGCGACCTTGTGCTCCGCCGGAACCCGCGCCGCGAGCTCCACCACTTCGTGATCCAAGAACGGCACGCGCGCCTCCAAGCCCCAGGCCATCGTCATGTTGTCGACGCGCTTCACCGGATCGTCGACGAGCATGATCGTCGTGTCGAGCCTGAGCGCCTTGTCGACGGCGCGTTCGGCGCCGGGCGCGTCGAAGTGAGCCGCGACGAACGCGCGGCTCGGGTCTCCCTCGAGGTACTCGGGGCCGAGCACTCGTTCCATTTCCCGTTGATCGCGGTCGAAGAAGACGCGCGCGTAGTCGTCGAGCGGAGCCGAGCTTCGTAGCAGCGGCGGGTACCAGTGGTAGCCCGCGAAGATCTCGTCGGCGCCCTGGCCGCTCTGCACCACCTTGACGTGGCGCTTGACCTCTTCGGAAAGCAGGTAAAAGCCGATCGCGTCGTGGCTCACCATCGGTTCGCTCATCGCGGCGATGCAGCGCGGCAGGCTCGGCAGCGCCCGCTCCGAGTCCACGAAGATGCGGTGGTGGCGCGTGCCGAAGCGCTCGGCGACGAGGTCGGAATACTCGAACTCGTCCCCCTGCTCGCCCCCTACGCTCTCGAACCCAATCGAAAATGTCTCGAGCCCGGCGTGCCCGGCTTCCGCCAAAAGGCCGACGACGAGGCTCGAATCGAGCCCGCCCGAAAGCAGAACCCCGACGGGAACATCGGCTTCGAGCCGGCGCGCGACCGAGCGGCGCAGGACCTCGAGCACGCGCGCTTTCCAGTCCTCGAAGGTCGCGCTTCGGTCCTCGGGAAGCGGGGCGAAGTCGACGTGCCAGTAGCGCTCTTCGCGGCGCCGGCCGTCGGCTTCGATGCTGAGCGTCGTCGCGGGCGGAAGCTTTCGGACGTCGCGAAGAATGGTGAGCGGCGCGGGAACGACGGAGTGGAAAGTCATGTAGTGGTGGAGCGCCGTCGGGTCGACGTCGGCGCTCACGTCGCCGCCGCGGAACAGCGCCGGCAAGGAAGACGCAAAGCGAAACCGCCCGGGTGAAGTCGTGTAGTAGACCGGCTTGATGCCGAGGCGATCACGGGCCAGAAAAGTGCGCCCGGTATCGCGCTCGGCAATCGCGAAGGCGAACATGCCGTTCAGGCGCTCGACGGCCTTGGCGCCCCACGCGTGATACGCCTTCAGCACGACTTCGGTGTCGCCGGTCGAGAAGAACCGGTAGCCCTTGCCGGCGAGCTCCGCGCGAAGCTCGCGATAGTTGTAGATGGCGCCGTTGTACACGACGGTGAGTCCGAGCTCGGGGTCGTGCATGGGCTGCGCCGCCGCCTGCGACAGGTCGATGATTTTCAGGCGCCGGTGGCCGAAGGCGTGACCGCCGCGGGCAAAAACTCCGCTCGAGTCGGGGCCGCGCGCCTGCATGGCCTCGGTCATACGGCGGACGGCGGCGACGTCGGCGTCGGCGCCGTCGAAGCGTAGCTCCCCGCAAATTCCACACATGTGCTTTCAGCACCCCCGCGTGCGTTGGCACGAGCACGTGGCTGATGTGAGTCGGTGCAACGCTCTTTCCTGGCGGCTCTCGTGCGTGGACGACTTCCCGTCGGCGGGTGGACTGCGCCTGGCAGGCCTCTCGCTGTGACTTCTTGCAGCGGCGCGGCTTCTTTTTCGGGGTAACAAGAATCGCCGCGCCTGTCCAGCGTGCCACGCCCATTCGGGCTTCTCATTCCGCGAGAAGCAACTATCGTGCACGGCCATGGATTGTCCGCGATTCGCTCCTCGTATGCATACGTTCCCGAAACGCTCCGCGGCCGCTCGGCGGCTGTTCCGCCACGTGATGCCCGCGTTCGTGTCGCTGGGGGTTCTTCCGTTCATCGCCTGCTCGCCGCCTCCGCCCGCGGCGCCGCCCGAACCTCCGCCGCCGGTGCCTGCGCCCGAGCTCATCGCGGAACCACCCGAGCGCGAGCCCGAATCCGAGCTGGAAGCCGCGCCCGCGGCAGGGCAGCCCGGCGTCACGGGCGCGGTGCGCGCGGCCGTGGACGCCACGGACCGTTCGGAGGACGATCGCGTTCTCGATCCACAACGGCAGCCGGACAGGCTCCTGAGCTTTTTCGGCATCGCGCCGGGCATGCGCGTGGCCGAGCTCGGCGCCGGAGGCGGTTACACGACGGAGCTTTTGGCACGCGTGGTCGGTCCCGCAGGCAGGGTGTACGGACAGAACAACAAGTTCGTACTCGAGCGCTTCGCCGCGGGCCCGTGGGGCGAGCGCCTGAAAAAGCCCGCGCTCGCCAACGTCACCCGAGTCGATACCGAGTTCGACGCCCCGCTGCCCGACGACGCGCGCAACTTGGACGCCGTTCTCGTCGTCCTCTTTTATCACGACACGGTGTGGTTCGGCGTCGACCGCAAAAAGATGAACACCGCCGTGCATCGCGCGCTCAAACCCGGCGGCGTGTACGGCATCGTCGACCACAGCGCCCGGCCGGGCGAGGGCTTATCCCAAACGAAGACTCTGCACCGTATCGAAGAAGCCGCGTTGACCAAGGAAGTACAGGAGGCCGGCTTCGTGCTCGAAGCCAGCGCCGACTTTCTGAAGAACCCGGAGGATAGCCGCGACTGGAATGCGTCGCCGAGCGCCGCGGCCGAGCGGCGCGGCATGAGCGACCGCTTCGTATTGCGTTTCAAGAAACCCGGCGGCGCCTGACGAGCGTTCGTCACGGCGGGTCTTTCCATTTCGGAAACAGCGGCGCGCTTCGAGCGAGCGGCGTTGCGGGCACGGGTTCGTCGCTGAACGGCGCGCTAGCGCCGACGGCGTGAAGCAGGCGCTCGGCCGCCACGGGAAGAAACGGATGGAGCTGGCGCCCGGCGTGAAACAGACAACGAAGCAGCCCGTAGAGCACGCTCCGCAGCCGTTCACGGCTCGCGTCGCTCGCCTCCGGAGACGCGCCGGCACTCTGCGCCAATTTCCACGGTGCCGTCAGGTCGGCATATCGATTGCCGAACGTTGACGTAGGGGATCGAGGCCGTAATGAATCGGGGTCGTGTCGGTGAGGTCATGGTCAGTCTCCTCGGCGCACGAGGCGCCAGGGGCCGACGGCCAGGACGGCTTCAGACCGGAAACGAAAGCGGGCCGCCCTTGCCGAGCGGCCCGTCAGTGGTCTTTGCGGCTGCCGAACCGGCAGCTCTAAGAAGCGGTCGCCCAGGAACGATCGAGATTCCGTGCGTCGAGTCGCATGGACTCGACGCCGCACATTCGACCAGCGGCGGGCGAGTCGAACCGGATGCGACGAAGGCGAACCAACATGGCGCGAAAGTATGGAGGAGCCCGGCGCGCCGTCAAGTCGGCCGTTTCTTGCCGCTCTTCGCCGTCGCCGGCTATTTTTCTGGCTGGGTCGATGGCTTGGTCGCTTCGTTTCAACGCGCTTCGTTCGAATGCGCTCCGTTTCAAAGCGGTTGGCGTCGCGGGCATCGCCGTCGCGCTCGCCACGGCCTGCGTCGAAGCGGGCGCGCCGATCCCCGGCGTGTCCAAGGGGCGATCAGTGGAGCACGCGCTCGCTCGGGGCGAGCACCTGCCCGCCGCGCCGGAAAAGGACACAGTTGGCGCCATCGCCGGCGTCGTGACGCGGGGCTCGCCGCGTTTCGCCGAGCTCGTAGAGAGCGAGCACCGCGACATCGTTTTCAAGGACGAGGAGGGCACCGGTGCCGATCGGCTCATGGCACCCGAGCTGCGACGCAGGCTTCACGCCCTCGCGAGCCGCGTTCGCCGCGAATGGCCGGACCTCAAGCTGCGCGTCACCGAAGCGTGGGACGAGGACCTCGAGCATGGCGGCCAGAGCATTCATTACGAGGGGCGAGCCGCGGATCTCACGCTCTCCGACCTGGATTCGAGCAAACTCGGGCGTTTGGCGCGCCTGGCCGTGGATAGCGGCTTCGACTGGGTGTACTACGAGGCCGGCACCCACGTTCACGCCTCGGTGGCTCGAGCCCAAGAGCAGTGACTCGGTATCCGCGTAGTCAGAGTGGAATTGACGCGCTGCGTGAATCCGGCGGGCAGATTCGTTAATCGCGGGATGACGCCGGATCGCTCCTCGGCGTTGAGTTCGGAGCGTGCTATAAGGCACGACGATTATCTTACCGTCCCCGAACCACCGGAAATTGCGCGAGGGGCTGAGCCTCCCGAGGGGTTCGGCCCACCATTGGTGGTCTTCGTCGGGGGTCCGGGAAAAGGCCCTAGCTCGATTGGAGTGCTCGAATGGCGCGGAGAGTCGTTCCGAAACTTGATCATCGTCGTCCCACGTTGGGCGGCGCGGCTTGCATCGTCTCGGCCGCTTTCGTCTGGGCCTCGTGCAGCGGGGGCGAGTCGAACGCCGACGGCGCAACGGCGGGCGGTACGGGCGGCAGCTCGACGAGCGCTGCCAGTGCGACGGCGTCGGGCTCGGGCGGTACCACCGGGAGCAGCGCGAACGCCGCCAGCGGCGTCACCGCGACGGCCAGCGGCGGCATCGATCTCCCGGATGCTTCGGGCGACGGCGGGTTCGAGGACTGCGAAGCCGACGTCAGCATGGCCCAGGGCGTGGGGCTCGACATGTACATCGTTTTCGATCGGAGCATCAGCATGCAGGACGGGGACTGTGACGGGGACTGCACGGGCGTGCCCGATGGGGCCGTGGAGGGAGACTGTCCGATCGACTTGGCTGCTGCACCGGCAACGAGCTCGAAGTGGTGTCTGGCAACCAACGCGCTGGCGCAGTTCTTCACGACGCCTACCCAGCTCGACGTGCGCGTGGCCTTTCAGTTCATGTCGCCCGACGGCACCAACGATGACACGTGCGGCGCCGTGCCGGAAAACCCGCACGGGACCGCCGCGGTCGACTTCGTACAGCTCCCGGTCGATGCTTTGCAGCCCCTCGTCACGACGCTCGGAGACGAGACCCCGGAGTTTGGAGGCACGCGAATCGAGAGCGCCCTGAACGGCATTGCCATGTACACGAGCGCCAATGCCGACCCGATGCGAAAAACCATCGGCGTGCTCATCACCGACGGCGTTCCGCAGTTTGGCTGTAGCGAGGACGATGACGAGCTGGCGCAGATTGCCGCCGATCACCTGATGGCTACCGAGATCCCCACCTTCTTCATCGGCATGACGGGAGCCAGCTACGCGCGCCTCGAGACGATGGCCGAGACCGCCGGCGGCCCCGAGCACGGCCCCGATTACTGCGATGCCGGCGACGACACGTGTCACTACTGGACCGTGGGTGACGGCGATCCTGCTGCGTTCGGCGAAGTGCTCGCGGCGATTCAGGATTCGGTGATCATCCCCTGCGAGTACGCGATTCCCGAGCCCATGGGCGGGCAAAAGGTCAATCCGGAGCTCGTCGCGGTAACCTACGACGACGCGTCCGGAGCCGAGCCCGCTGGCATTTCCAAGGTGGCGGACGAAGCCAGCTGCGACCCGACCCTGGGCGGATGGTATTTCGACAATCCCATGGAACCCACCGCGGTGCGCCTGTGCCCGGTCAATTGCACCACGGTAGGCAGCGCTCCGTCCGGCGCTGCCGTGCA
>DASWGX010000680.1:0-5218 GCA_036393455.1 Polyangiaceae bacterium | reverse complement strand
GGAGGCTCCGGGAACCCGAGCGCCGCGACGGCGAAGGGCGTGGTCAGCGCGATGGAAGGCGCGCTCCACCACCTTGGACGCGGGAGCATCGCCGGCAAGACGGTCGTGGTTCAGGGGCTCGGCCATGTGGCGACGGCGATGATCGCGGAGCTTTTGCGCCGTGACGTGGGCAAGGTCGTGGCGAGCGACATCAGTGACGCGCCGCTCGCCGCGGCTTCATCGCGCTTCGCCGGCGCCCCGCTCGAGCTCTGCCTCGCGGCTCCGGGCGACGCGAGCATTCTGGCGCGCCCCGGCGATATCCTCGCGCCTTGTGCGCTCGGCGGCATTCTGAATTCGGAGACCATTCCCGCCATCGCCGCTCCTCTGGTTTGTGGCGCGGCCAACAACCAGCTGCTCGACGGCGAGCACGACGCCGCCCGCTTGCTCGCTCGCGGCATCGCCCATGTGCCGGACTTCGTCGCCAATCGCATGGGCATCGTGCACTGCGCCAACGAGCAATACGGCCGCTTCCGGAACGATCCAGCCATCCTGCGTCACTTCGATCCCGCCTGGGAGAACTCCATTTTTCGAGTCACCGAACGCGTGCTCCAAAGGAGCGAAGCAGAGGGCATCACGCCGAGCGCGGCGGCCAACGCGCTGGCAGACGAGCTCGGCCTGCTTCCGCACCCGGTCTGGGGGCATCGCACGCGGCTCATCATCGACGCCCTGGTTTCGGGCGGCTGGGCCGACGGAAGGAGCGCGCCGCCTTAGGCCGGCTCGAACGTCGCCGCAGGCAACCTTCGCCGCCGGGTGCTACTCGCAGTCGACGAGCGTGAACTCGTACGCGATGGGTGTTCCGAGGCCACTCAGGCTCACCGCATACGTCTGCCCCGCCTCCACGTCCCAGGCGTTCGGGACGATGCGAATGCCGTCGGTAAAACCGTAGTTGCCCTCGAGCGGCTCGGTATCCACGGCGAGCTCGCCCGCGGCGGAGCTCACGGTGATTTCCGCCTCGCGGACGTCGATGTCCTCGCTCTGCACGGACCAGCCAGTGTCGCTCAGCGTGGTGTTGCCGCCGCCGTAGGCTTGGAGCGGGAAGAAGCCGGGCGGCGGCCACGCCATCCATTCCTTGTCCGCGTTGCCGTCGCCGTTCAGGTTTTGCATGCAGGATGCGCCGTCGGCGGTCGAGCCGAGACCGATCGGTCCGAGCCAGTTGGCGAGGATGATGCGCCGGTGCCCCATCGTGTCTTCGTTACCGCGATCGAGCAGGTACGCCGAGACGCTGGAAACGCCGGGACCGCCGGAAATGTTGCTCGTCGCCGAGCCTTCCCGGCCTTCGTCGCTGTAGCAGTCCCAGCTTTCGGGCGGACCGTGGGACAGACCTTCCGAGCGCCAGTTCGCCTCCTGCAAGAGCGCGCACGCCTGGGCAATCTCGTCGCGCTCGGGCGACGTTTCGACCGGTGGGAGGTCGGCGAGCCAGCGGTACAGATTGAAGAGCCTGAGCGCGTTCGCGCGGCCCTCGGCGGAAATATCGCCCACGACGCAGCCTTCGATGCTGCCGCTCCAGGTACCCTCCGAGAGGTTCTGACGGTCCGCGTTCCAGCGCGCGCACACGCCTTCGGCACTGCGATCGTTGGGATCGAGCGGCATTCCGCCCGACCCGCCGGAGCCCGCCGTGCCGGCGGTGCCGCCGGTAGAGCTCGCCGCACCGCCCACGCCGGCCGCGCTGCCACCCGCTCCGGCCGACATACCCGACGCGGTACTGCCCCCCGCGGAAACGGCGCTCGCCGTCGACGGGCCGCCGCCGGCGCTCGCGGTCGCACCGGACGCCGCGGCGCTCGCGCCACCTCCGGCGCCGACCGAGGACGCGCCATCCGAGCCCGACGTGGTGCCGCCCCCCGAGCACGCAGCGCCGGTCATGCCCGCGAGCGCGAGCGCGAAACCACCGATTGACGGATGAATCCGGAGCGAGGAGGGGCGTGTCATGAAAGAGCTCTGCCAAAAGGCCTAGAGCCCGGCAACCGGGATTTCAGCTCATCGGTGAAAGTAACGGTGCCAGCGTCGATTGTCTGCCGGCGTCTATTCGGGCGGCGCTCGCGTGCGGGCCAGGTAGAGCGAAAGGCGCCGGTAGAGCTCGGCGCCGAGGACCGGGTCCTCGCACACTTCCGTGAAGTCGTCGGCCCGAATCCTGAGCAGGCGCGCCGGCTGTTCGACGCGGGGCAGCTCGCGGGGCGACCACACGCCGCACAGCGACTCCGCGAACAAGAGCGCTCCCGTTGTCACCGCTCGATCGGCCGCAATGCGCACGATTCCCTCGAGCACGAGATAGGCGACGAGATCGTTGGCGACGATGCACGGCACGCTTTCTCCCACGGGAACCTCGACTTCGACCGCGGCGCTCAGCGCCGCGAGCACCAGCGGCAACGGAAGTGCGTCGAGCAGCGGATTTTGCCGCGCGCGATCCAGGTCGGCGTCGGAGAGCCCGCGATCCTCGTCCGAGCGCTTGACGAACCTCTCGCCAATCTCGACGACGAGCGCCGTCGCGTTGTCGGTACCCCGCTCGCGGCCGCGCGCTACCAGAGCGCGGGCAGCCTCTGCGGGGGTTCCACGGCGCAGCATCGCATCGAGGTCCGCTTCGTGGGGCAAGACGCCGTGAACACCGTCCGAACAGAGCAGCACTCGATCTCCGCGTCCGAGCTCGACGAACAACGTGTCGACAGCGATCGTGTCGCTCAAACCGACCGCGTTGATGAGGCCGCTGTTTCTGAGCTTCGTGGTCGGCCTGAGCTCGCCGCCCGCCTGAAGCGCCGCGATGCGCGCGTGATCTTGAGTGAGCTGAAGCGTGGCTCGCTCGCGAGCGAGGTAGATTCGGCCGTCCCCCGCGTGCGCGAGGAACGCCTTGTGCCGCGCGAGCCAGAGCACGTCGACCGTCGTCCCCATACCCAACCTCTCCGGATGCGCCACAGCGTCCTTGCGCACGGCATGGTTCGCCCGCTCCACGGCGCGGCGCATCCGCGCCAGCACTTTGCGTCGCGTATCGAGGCCCGGCCGCTCGACGTAAGCTTGTACGAGCGCGAGCGAGCGCTCGTTCGACAACGTCGTCTTGATCTCGTCGAGCGCGATGCGCGCGGCCAGCTCGCCAGCCTCATGACCTCCCATCCCGTCCGCCACCGCGAACACGGCGAGGTCCGGTGCGATGAGATGGGCGTCTTCGTGCGTCTTGCGCCCGGCGCCGATGTCTTCCGCTACTGCCACGTCCACACGGAAATCGAAGCGCGGCAAGATGTGCTGAACCACGACCACGAGCATACCTCGGGTCGGGCCCGAGCATGACCCGGACGATGCCGCCGTTTTCTGCTATTGCACCGCCGGTGCGGATCCTCGCTCTGGAAACGTCATCTCGCGTGGGCTCGGTTGCCCTTTTCGAGGATGGCCGCATCGTCGCCAGCGCCGTCCACACCCAGCCGAATCGGCACGCCGAGTACTCGCTCGGCCTGGTCGAGAGCGCGCTCTCCGACGCGGGGTGGGGCAAGACGTCGATCGACCGCGTCGCCGTCGGCATCGGCCCCGGCTCTTTCACGGGGATTCGTGTCGGCATGGCACTCGCCCAGGGGATCGCGCTCGGCATCGACGTTCCGCTGGTCGGCGTGGGCTCGCTCCGCGCGATGGCCCGCGCCGTCCCCGACGACGACCCGCGCCCCCGCGCAGCGCTGCTCGACGCGCGAATGGAGGAGTTGTTCCTGGCCGTATACGGGGCGGCGGGCGCCGAGCTCGCCGCCCCCGCGATCGTCGCTCGCGACCAGGTTCCGGCGCTGCTCGAGAGCGCGTACCCGAACGCCGTCCCGATCGGCGAAGGCGCGCTCGGGCTTTGTCCCGGCGCGCTCGAAAGCGAGCGTACCAACCTGCCGCATGCCGCGCTCACGGCCGTTGTCGGTTCGCGCCTCGCGCCCGAGGCGGCTCCGCCCCGTCCGCTCTACCTCAGAGCCGTGAACGCCAAGCCGCCGATTTTAGCCCCCTCTCCCCTGAGCGCGAGGGATTAGCCGGAGTCTGTGATAGGTCTTCGGAGCGGCGATGCAGGACCATCAACCGTTCGCGGCTGACGAGCAGGAGCGGCTGGTCACACGTTTTGGAAGGAGCTTCCACGCCGGTGAAGTACTCTTCAACGACGGCGACACGGCGGAGCACGCTTTTCTCCTCTTGGAAGGCCGCGTGCGCCTGATCAAGCGGGTGGGAGGCGTGGAGCGCGGCTTGCGGGTCTGCCGGCCCGGAGAAGTTTTCGGCGAGGGCGCGCTGCTCGAAGGCACCCCGCGCAACACGACCGCGGTGGCAGTGGACGAAGGCTTGGCGCTCGCTTTCGACGCCGCGACGTTCCAGGACGTTCTGTCGAGCCGGCCCGAGGTCGGCAGCCGGCTATTGAAGCAGCTCGTGCGGCGGCTGCGCGAGGCGGAGGATCAGATCGAGATCATCCTGCTGCGGGACGGTCAGTCGAAAATAGTCGTGGCTCTGATCAAGCTCGCCCAAAGGCAGCGCGCGCCGCACGGCGACGCGGGACCGATAGCGCTGAGCGTTTCGCCCCTCGAGCTGTCGACCTACGTCGGCCTCGACGTCGACACGGTCAAGCGCAACGTCCGCGATCTTCGCAGCGCGGGCTACGTGAAGATAGAAGACGAACGCGTCGAGGTACCGGACCTCGACGCGTTGGTCGAGCTCTACGGCCTCCTATCCGTCAAGGAGCAGATCGTCGGTGGCGATGCCCGCGCCTCGCAGCGCTGACGGCGACCTTCCCCGCCGCGGCACGGCGCCCGGCCGCTTCGCGAGCCAACGCCGGCGTTGACGGCCCCGACGCGCCGCGCTAGTCGCGTGCGGTCCGAACCCTTGCCATGAAGCACTGGTGCCAGAGCCCGGGGTCGCGGGCCGGTCTCCTTCTCCTCGGCTGGGGAGTTCTCCTCGGCCTGGACAGCGCGTGGGGCTGCGCCGGCTCTTCGGCAAACCGCCCGGCCGGAGGTGACCCTGAACGGATGAGTGAGTCCGAGTACGACATCGCTTCGGACTTGTGGCTGCGCCAGAACCGGCCCCGCGAGGCGCTCGAGCATGCGCTCGACGCGGTCGAGCTCAACGAGGACAACGCCGAAGCCCACCACCTCGTGGCTCTCGTCTACCTGGACTTCTGCGGCCGCAATGCCGACGAATGCCGGCTTTCGGACGCCGAGCTCCACGCCCGGCGCGCGCTCGAGCTCCG
>DASWGX010000679.1:0-1626 GCA_036393455.1 Polyangiaceae bacterium | reverse complement strand
GCCGTTGCTTATCCATGGGCCTGGCATCGCCGCGCGCACGATCGAGCAGCCGGTAACCTTGGTCGACCTCGGCCCCACGGTCCTGGATCTATTCGAGTTGCCGACGCCGGGCGTGTTCAAAGGCCAAAGTTTGGCTCCATTGCTCGCGGGCGGCTCGCGAGCTCTCGATCGGCCGCTGGCGTCGGAAGCTTCGCGAGGGATCCAAACGCTGCTCTTACCCTCCGGATTGAAAGTGATCCACGACGTGCGCGGCCGTACCGTCGAAGTCTACGACCTCGGTCGTGACCCCGCCGAGCGCGTCAATCTGCTCGAAACGGGCGATCCGAAGGTCGCCTCCGCCGTCGAAACCACGCGCCTGTTCTTCGAAGTGCACCGGCTCAGGCGACCCGGCTACAAGCCGCCCCGGCCATTCTGAGCCCGCTCGATGTGCAGGGGACGGCTCCGCGCATCGCCGTTCTACGGATACGGCCCCGGATCTTCGAGCGTCGAGCTCTCGGGGAAACCGAGCATCAGATTCAAGTTCTGGATGGCCTGGCCCGCGCCGCCCTTGATCAAATTGTCGAGCGCGCTGACGACCGTCACCGTGCGCCCGCCGCCGCTGACGTCGCCCGCGTGAACGCCCACCTCGGCGAAGTTCGAGCCGGCGACGGCGACGACCTCCGGAAGGCGCGCCTCGGGCACGCGCACGAAGCGCTCCGCGGCGTAGTAGACGCGCAGCACCTCGGAGAGCCGCTCGGGGCTCACCGAGCCCGGCACGCGGAACAACGACGTTGCGAGGATCCCGCGGGTGAGCGGCGCGGACACCGGCACGAACGAGAGGCGTAGCGCGGGGGCGCCCGCGGCGCGAAGCTCGTGCTCGACTTCCGGCGTGTGCTGATGCTGCAGCGGGCGGTACACGCGCAGATTATTGGCGCGCACCGGGTGGTGGGTCGTAGGCGACGGTACGGAGCCGGCGCCGCTCGAGCCGGTCATCGCGACGGTGTGGACGTCCTCCGGCAAAAGGCCGGCGGCGGCGAACGGCAAAAGACCGAGCGTGATCGCCGTCGCGAAGCAGCCGGGTGAAGCGACCCAGCGCGCGCCTCGAATGCGCTCGCGGTGCCGTTCGGGAAGGCCGTAGACGAACTGATCGAGGAGCTCCGGCGCGGGGTGCGGCCTGCCGTAGTAGGTCCGATAGGCGTCGGGGTCGCGCAGGCGGAAGCTGCCGGAAAGATCGACGAGCCGCACTGACGATTCGCGTGCCGCCTCGACGACGCGGAGGCTGACGTCGTGGGGCAACCCCATCATCACGACGTCGACGCCGGTGACGGCTTCGCGCGGCGGCAGGTGCTCGAAAACGAGCCGCGTTCTGCCGGTCAGGTGCGGATGAGCTCGCTCCAGGGGCTCGCCAACGTGGTCGTCGGCGCACACACGGACGAGCTCGAGCTCCGGGTGGACCACGATGCGCCGGATGAGCTCGGCGCCGGCGAACCCGGAGGCGCCGAGGACGGCGACCCGGACGCGGGTCATACGAAACCTCGCGAGCGCTTCACTCGCTGAGTGTAATCGGGATCCAGAGCGTGCGCATCTTCGTCATACTGCCGCGCCGCGTGTAACCGGCGAGGCCGTAGAGCACGTTCCACCAATGAC
>DASWGX010000678.1:0-12389 GCA_036393455.1 Polyangiaceae bacterium | reverse complement strand
GCGAACGCCGGCGAGCCGTTGATCGTCAGCGTTGCGTCCGCGTCCACCGGCGTCGCAGTGACGGAAACGCTGCTCGTGCCGATCGGCGTTTCTACGCGATAGGAGGTCCTGTCCGACGAGAAGCTCGGCTGGAGCGTCCCGGGCGCCACCGAGAGCTCGGCTAGGCGCGCGTCGTCCTGGACGCACGAGCCGGCGACGCAGGCGCGTACGAGCCCGCAACTCTCGCCGGCCCGACTTCCGGAGCAGTCAGCCGAGGCGCCGCAGAAAACTTGATCCGTCGCGGGGTCGATGCAGCGCCCTTCGCAGCGCAAAAAACCACGGCCGCACGTTCCCTCGTCGTCGTCGTTGTCGTCGCTCGGTTCCGCGCCCGCGTCTTCGGACTGGCTCGCTGCGCCGAGCGATGAGCGGCCGCCGCACCCGTCGAGGGCCAGAAGCGCCCCGCAGCAGAGCCATGCGAACCGGAATGCGAGCGCCACCCCACATCTTTACGACGGGTCGGATGGGGGCGACAAGCGGCGGGCCTCGTGCTCGGTCGAACGGAACCAAATGGGACTGCAGCTCGGCCGTGTCCCTGGAGGCCCAGTCGGGCGAACCCGAAAGTCGGCCGGTGACGGTCTAGATCAACGGCTCGGTGCGGCGTTCCTTCCGATACCGCTTCTGGTGCTGATCGTGGCACGTCTTGCATGCGCGCTTCACGGCGGCAACGTCGTTGTCGCGCGCGGCCTTGGCCCCGTTCTCGGCTATCTCTTTCCAGTCGTCATAGCCGTCGGGAACATGGCTCGCGACCTGGTCCAACCCTTCGGCGACCTTGCCCATGTTTTCCTCTTTCATGGCGGCCTTGAGGTTCTTTTTCATCCAGCCTTGCAGCGGACAATCCGGCTGGCCCTTCTTGCCGCAGGCGACCGCGGCTGCTGCGGTTGCGGCTTTTGGAGCTTCGCTTGCGGCGCTCGCCTCGGGCTCTTCCTCGTTGCAACCAATCGCGACGAAAGTGAGAACGACAATGCCCGGGACCGCCGAAAAAACCGAAAGGAAACGCGACATGGGGCGCATGCTACTCGGGGCGCGGAGTGGCGCAAGCGGGTTCCGAGCCTTGGGCTGGACCAGGCTTCAGTCCGGCGTTTCGCAAAACGACTTCCGCCAAGCTTCGCGCCGCCGCTCTCCGTCCTTCAAGACGGGCTTGGTGCAGCGGTTACGTCGTAGCTCGCCGATTCGCCGCAGCCGTCTTGCCCTCGTTCCTCCCGCGCTCGAGAGCCCGGTGCGTCTACGACGGCTCAGTCGACTTGATGAGGTGTCGACTACCGTTTCATTCAGTCGCTGAACGCCGAGTCCGGCCGACGCCTGATACCTGATACCTGATACCTGATACCTGATACCTGACAGCCCAGTGCCGAAACTTCCTTTTTTGGTTCCGGCTACGCCGGCTTAGGTACGGCGTGTGGGACGGGGGGCGCTCGAGCAAAGGGCGCTCAGGCCGTAGCTCCGCCCCGGTTTGACCGAATTCTGGTCTGCCTCGGCTTGACTCCAGCCCAGGCTGGGCGGTACGTAGCACCGATCCCGTGGCGCGAGGCTGTCCCCCCCGGCCCCGTCGCGGGATCGCTTGCTTTGTCGGCCCTGAGGGTCGCGGTCGCCGACTCCGGGCGAGCTCAGCGGCACGCCGGCTTGGTGGGTTCGGGCGCTGGCTTCGCTTTTGTCGCTTCATCGGTTTGCTGTCCCAGAGCGCCTAGAGCCCGGTGGTTATGCCCATCGCCAGGCCCAAGGACCACTGGCGGATACACGTGTCGTCTTCTTCGCTCGACCCCGGGATGACCGACAGCGGCATCGGTTCGCCGCACGCCTGTGTACCGTCGAGCTTCTTGAGCATCAAGCTTGCCATCGGGTCGGCCGTGCTGATGAGCAGCTCTGGCGGCGTGGGGCAGCTCGGGGCATCGGCTGCGACGACGCCTGCATAGCTGGCAGGCTGATCGATGAGCCGCTGCTCGACGCCCGGTGCGACCAACTCGAGCTGGGGCGCGGCGACGCCGCCGTGGCAGAATGCCGTCCCGCAGCGGCGGTTCAGGGTGGCCGGCACGTCGCAGCCCGGACCACCACCCGTGCCGCTGGCTCCGCCCGCGGTCGTGGAGCCTCCTGTGCCGGTCACGCTCGACGCACCGCCGATGCCGGTGCCCGGTTGGTAGACCGAAGGAAAGTCTTCGGGATTTTCGAGCTTTCCCCCGCAAGCAGAGAGGGCCCCCGCGACGAGCGCGACGCAAAGCTTCATCCAGCAAGAGAAGGGACTCGGTGCCACGGCAAGGTTACCAGTCTGACGAGAGCGAGCTCATGGCTCGATGGTCACGGATTGCACCACGAAGCCGACGAACTGGGCATCGTAGGGCTGGCTGCCGATCGCGTCGGCGATTTCCGGGCTCAGGCCGCCGAAGCTGTGAGGATTACAGTCCGCGGCCACGGGGTCGGCGCAGTTCTTGGTGGAGAGGCAGTTCGGATCCGAGGCGATCATACGTAGCGTTGCGCCGCCTTCGACGCGGATCACGGCCTCGTAGTCGATATCGAACGTCGATGAACGGATCCTCGTATCGTTGCCGGTGGCGATCGAATTGAAAAAGTAGTCCTTGCTCGGCGATGAAACGCGCATTGCGTAGGTGTTGAAGGGAGGCTCTATCGAATTATCCGGCGCGCCGCCCACATAGAAGCCGTCCGCCGGCAGGCCGGCGGCGGAAGACTGGTCCGTCCCGCCTGCATACTGCTTCCCCTCGACCTGTCCCTGAACGCGCACCCTGACGTTGTAGATAGTGCCCGGCTCTCCCCCGAAGCGGAGCGTCTCATCCGTCGGTCTCGCGCCGTTGAGGACCGGGTCCGCATTGGCCAGGTCCGCGCAGGCCTGTTGCGACGCGGTCCTACAGTCGCGAGCCGCATACGGCATCGAGCACGGCACCAGCGTCGTAAAGCCGTGGAGCTCGGCTGCGAGCTCTCTCAGGTCCGAACAACCCGGCGGGCTCGCTTCGCAGGCTTGCGTCGTTTCGCACGTCTGGGCGACCTCGAACCCGGTGCGCGCGTCGTTGCAGCGCTCGAGCACGTTGTCCTGGCAGCGGACTTGGTCGTCGTCGCAGAAGGGCTCGGCGCAGCTGCCCGTCGCCGCGGAACAGAGCGCGGGCGTTGCGCAGGTTTCTTCGTTTTCGAAGCCGGTGCGATCGTCACGGCAAATCTGGAGCGTGGCCCCGTCGCAGGAGTATTCGTTGGCCTCGCACTCCGGCTCCTGGCACTCGCCGGCCGCTTCGTCACACAGCGTCTCGGAAAAACACAGCTGTTGCACGGCAAGGGCCGTCCCGTCGGCATTGCAGCGGAGCAACGTCGCGCCGTTACACTGATAGGCGTCGGGCGTGCATGAGGCGCGGCATTCGCCCGTGTTGGCGTCGCAATCCGAAGCGGAGTCGCAATCGAGCACCGCTTCGAAGCCGGTGCGCCCCAGCGTACACGCTTCGAGGCTTGCCCCCGTGCAGCGGTAGTCGCCGACGTTGCACGCCGGCGCGCGGCACATGCCTGCCGAAGCGTCGCACAGCTGCGGTGTCACGCAGATCGCCAGCTCTGCGAAACCGCTCTGCTCTTCGTTGCATTCGACCAGAGTGCTCTCGACGCAGCGCCGCTCGCCGGTTGCGCATGGCGGAGCCAGACAAGCGCCGGCCTCTGCGTCGCACAGCGCGGCGGTGCCGCATTCGGAGACGGCCGTACGCTCCGCTTCGACGCAGCGAACGAGAGTCGCGCCTTGGCACTCGAAGGGTCCGGCGCAGGGACCATCCGGTTGGCCGCCGCTGCCGCCGCCGGCACTCGTAGTCGCGCTGCCGCCGCCAGTGCTTCCGCCGCTGCCGCTGGCCGTTGCCCCGTTGCCCGTGCTGCCGCCACTGCCGGTATTGGACGTTTGGAAGCCGTCCCCGGCGCACGCCTGGACGACCAGGACGCCGAGCACCAACCCGAAGACAGCTCCCTTTGTGCGCACGTCTTGTCGCTTGTGTCACGGGGACTCTTGGGCGTCAACCGTCGTGAGACGCGCGCCTGTCGGCGATGCGCCCGTTCGTGTGGCACGCAGCGCATCATCCGAGCTGCCCGAGCTAGACGCGTCCGAACAACACGAACGGTGACACGCGTATCGTTGAGCAGAAGGCAATACGATTCGAGGGCGATGTCGCGCCGGCGGGGGAAGCGGTGGAGGGAAGGGGCCTGGTCAAGGGGAACACGGGCGAGCAAAACGCGCACACGGCGCCGGACCCGCGCGCCAAGTGCGCTCGGCCGTGTACGACAGGCAGTCAAGTCAAGAGCGCCTCGTCGTCAACACCCTAAGCCGGCGTAGCCGGAACCAAAAAAGGAAGTTTCGGCACTGGGCTGTCAGGTATCAGGCGTCAGCCGGACTCGGCGTTCAGCGACTGAATGAAACGGTAGAGCATGCGCGTGACTTCGCTGACTTGCTCGGCGAGGTGGGCGTGAGCGTCGGATGGCAAGTGACCGAGGTCGCGAGCGAGAAGGAGCTGATAGTCGAGCTCGCTCGTGGAACCAGCGGCGATGCTGAGGAATCGGGCGAGCTCCTCGTCGCCGCTGCGTCCGCAGCCTTCGGCAATGTTGGATGGGACGGATGTCGCGGATCTCTTGTTCGCTCTGGTGCGCGGCGAGCACGTCATTACCGGCTTCCGTCACACCGACATCCAGCGCCAGCTACCCCGTCTCTCCTCCAGCCACATCTCGACGAATCACGCTCTTCCTGGCTGATACCTGATACCTGATACCTGACCAAAAGCGAGATATCGCTCGAACTCCTGCCAGATCCGGTCAAGATCGCGTCGCTTAGAGGGACCAACCGGTCCTGGCCCCATGGTCGTTCGACGCGCGGGCGCGATCGGGGCGCGCAATCGAACAAGGTGACGAGGTGCCGACGCCGGCGGCGGCGGCGGTGACGTAGCCGGCCCCGGACAGAGTGGCGAATCGATCACCCTTGCCGGTGAGGTCTCGGAGGCGCGCGCTCGTTCACATTCACGGCCGGCTCGGGCGCACCCTGGCTCGAAATCTGGGCCCGAAACGGGTTTCTACCGGCTCCCCCTTCGCGAGAGCCGGAACGGCCCGCCAGAACGATTCCGCGCGCCGTCGCCCCGCGGGCGTGCTCACCTATTCACCTCGGCCTCAGTAAACCTTTCGCTCACCCCGACCGACACTTTCCACTTCGGTTGAGTGAGTGGACCGTGCGCTGGCGCGACCCTCCTGCAAGCTCCGGCCGCCGTTGCGCTTTCCACTCTTGTCCGAAGCCTCGAACCATCTTAGTACGAATCGAGCGGAGCGGTCAGCGGCCGTTCGAGCGGCTCGCCGCCAAGGAGCAAACACCAGCACGATGGGTCACCCAGACGCCGGGAGCAATTCGACGAAGCGGGACAAGCGCCGCGCCGACGAGCCCACGCTGGGCATGCTGGTCATCAGTACCGATCAGCTGGTTCACGACGCCGTTCGGGAGTGTGCGCCCGAACACTGCGTGGTCACGCACTTTCGTACGTCGCGGTGGTCGGGCGGCGCGCTCGGCACGCTCTGCCCCAACCTGGTCTTGCTCGATGCGGAGGTGGACCACACGCTCGACGACCTCTTGGCTTCGGTTTCGCTTCGGTGGCCGCGGGCACGGCTCGTCATCGCGCTAGCGAGCCCCAAAGACGCTCGTGTTTCGAGTCTGGCCAGCCGCGCTGCAGTCGTTTTCAAGCCGCTGGACGTCGACCGGCTGCGTCACGTCATCGAGCACTGGCTCAGGCTGGCCGCCATGTCGTCGGGCGTGCGGGATTTGCTCAGCGCGAGCGGGCTCGGTGCCGGGCCGGAAGACGCAGCATCGGAACGGGACACGCCGGCGAGCGCGCGGCGCGGGTCGGAGCCCGCGCGAAAGGCTCGGGCGGAGCGCGACAAGTAGCGCCGGTGCTCGCTCTGCCGCTGCAAGCGCCTCCTCGCGAGGGCGAGCGCTTGCTAGGCTCGGCGCATGGTTCGGGTGAGCGCCGGGCTCGTCATGTATCGTTTCACGAGCGACATCGAGGTGTTCCTGGCACATCCGGGCGGGCCGTTCTTCGCAAAGCGCGACAGCGGCGCGTGGACGATTCCCAAGGGTGAGCCCGAGTCCGGAGAAGAGCTCCGCGCGACGGCTGTTCGAGAGTTCTCGGAAGAAGTGGGGCTGCCCGTCCGCGAGCCCTTGCTCGAGCTCGGCGAGGTGAGACAAAAAGGCGGCAAGGTCGTGCACGCTTGGGCTTTCGAGGGCGGGCTGCCCGACGGCTTCGTGCTCGAGAGCAACACGTGCGAGATCGAGTGGCCGCGCGGGTCCGGCAAGCGGCGCGTGATTCCAGAGGTCGACCGCGCGGAGTTCTTTCCGATCGCCGAGGCGAGACGCCGCATCAACCAGGCTCAGGTTGCGTTTCTGGATCGCCTGGAAGCCCGGCTGGAAGCGCGGCAGCCGTGATGGCCGCGGCAGGCACGCGTGCTAGCTTCTGAATGCCTTGAGCTACGGCAAAGACGCTCGCTGGTTGCGGCTTGGTCCGGCAAACGCGCTCCGCGCTTCCCTCGCGTTCTGCTTTTTCATCTCGCCCTGGCTCAATGCCTGCAGCGGCGCTTCATCGACCTTCGATCCCGACGGGAGGGGCCCTTGTACCGATGACGGCTGCGCGGGCGGGACCGGCGGCAGCGGAGGTGAAACGACGGACTGCGAGCTCCCTCCCTGCGACGCCAGCGGCGGCGATAGCGCCGCGGGCGGCGAGGGTGGCGCCGCGCCGGGACAGGGCGGAAACGACGCAGCGGGCGGCAATGCGGCAAGCGGCAATGCGGCGGGCGGCAATGCGGCAGGCGGCAGCACGGCGGGCGGCGCGGGCGGCAGCGCCGATGTTCCCGATGGACCTCTCACGCCGGTCTCGAGGACCGACACGGTGCAGGGTGATTCGGACGACCCCGCGATTTGGATTCACCCGACCGATCCGTCACTGTCTTTGATTCTGGGAACGGACAAGGACGGCTTGCTCTTCGTCTTCGACCTGGAAGGCAACATCGTCGACAGCGTCACGGACACGGGCTGGGAACGGCTGAACAACGTCGACGTCGAGTACGGGCTGATGCTCGACGGAGAGCCGACGGACATTGCGGTAATGACGGACCGCGACGCCGGTATGCTGCGCGTGGTCACGTTGCCGGACCTCGAGATCGCCGACGGCGGAGGCGTGCCCGCCTTCGACGGCACGGGACAAGAAGACCCGATGGGGATCGGCCTCTACAAGCGCCCCAGCGACGGCGCGATCTTCGCTATCGTGAGCCGCAAGGAAGGGCCGGACGGAGCGTACCTGTGGCAGTACCTCCTGGAGGACGACGGCGCAGGTAACGTCGCTTTCACCAAGGTGCGCGAATTCGGGGCGTTCAGCGGCATCGCCGCCAACGGGCTCGGAGAAATCGAGGCCGTCGCCGTCGATGACGAGCTCGGCTACGTCTACTACTCGGACGAGGTGTTCGGCATCCTGAAGTACCACGCCGACCCCGACGCGGCCGGCGCGAACTCTGCGCTTGCCACCTTCGGCACCAGCGGGTTCGACCGGGACCGTGAAGGCATTTCGATTTATACGCTCGAAGACGGGCGGGGCTACATCCTGGTTTCGGACCAGCAATCGGACGAGTTTCGGGTCTTCCCGCGAGAAGGCACCGAGGCGGACGAGCACGACCATCCCTTCATCACCGCGCTCCGGCTTTCGACGCTGGAAAGCGACGGCTCTGAGGTCACGAGCGTGACGCTGAACGACGACTTCGAATCGGGGTTGTTCGTCGCGATGTCGAACGATCGGACCTTCCAGTATTACGCCTGGGACGACCTCGCCGGGGACGTGCTCGAACGCCGCTGAATCCGGAAACCGTTCAAGCGCTGGCCGTGAGGTAGTCGACGTACCAGCGAGCGACGTTCTGCTTTTCACCCAGCATGCGCAGCCGGCGCTCTTGCATCAGGGGTCGGAGCTCCGCGTTGGCGAGATGCGCGTCGAGCTCCTGCCAGAAGTCCGTAAGGTCCCCCGGAGCGAAACAGCGCGTCAGCTGGTAGCGTTGCTCGAGCTCGTTCAGGTAGTCGAGCCGCCCCGCCCAGGACGACACCCTGATGTTGGGCACGCCGAGCACCGCCGCTTCGGCCGCCATGGTCTGGCTTTCTCCGACGAGCAGGCTGGCGAAGGCGAGGGCGTGGTGCATTTGGTGGGGGCCCACCGAGAAGCGCCGGGATTCCCACTCGGGCGGCAGCGGCGCTTCACTCGAAATGAAGACGCGTCCGTGACGCTCGAGCCGCCGAATGATCTCGACCTTGGCGTCGTAGGCGAGCCCGCCCTCGCCGTTGTCGTGGCTCGCCATCCACGCGACGAAGCGTACGATGAAAAAGCGCTCACCGCGGCCCACCCCGAGCACGGAAAGGACGCCTTCGTCGGGCTGAAAGTGATCCGGGTGGAGATACGCCATCTGTTTGTAACCCGGGTACTTGAGGTGCTTGGGACCATAGTAGTCCGGAGTGCAGTCGGGCGTGGTGATGACGTGAGCGAAGGGCGCCGCGGCTTTCCAGTGGATGCCGGCCGCGGGACCGTCGTCCGTGTCGAACACGCCCTTGATGCCGAGCAGGCGCCCGGCCTGCACACCCGCGGGACTGCGCGTCAAGATGACGCGCGGGCGAAAACGGCGGCACAGCGCCACGAGCCGGACGTCGCGGCGCAACAGCTCGAGCCCTTGACCGAAGCGCCCTTTGTCGCTCGGCTGCCCGAGAATCTCGTAAGGCAGGTCGTAGCGATCGAGGAGCTCGGCCGTGACGTCCTTCTGCCGCGCCAGGATCGCGATCTCGTGCCCGGAGGCGCGGAGCGCCGTGATCATATTCTTGAAGAAGTGCACGTGCGCCGGGTGCACGATGTCGAACAACAATCTCATCGGTCGAGTGGCTCCTGGTTAGGGACCGGGCGCGAAATGCTACCAAAGAGCAATTGCGAATAGAAGAGGCCCAGCACGACCTGCACCAGGAGCGAGCTCAGGCGCGACACGGTGGCGGCGGACACGCCGACCTCGAGCGGCACGCCGAGCAACGTGCCAAGTCCAATGATGGTGGCCTCGGTCACACCGAAGTTGCCCGGCGTGAGCGAAACCACGAGCGTGAGCTGCGCTCCGAGGGAGATGAGTAGCGGCGCCGCCAACGGTACGTCCGCGGCGATGCCCCAGAAGCAGGTCCACATCGCGAATGCCCGCGCCAGGACCGCCACGAGCGTCGCAACGAGCACCCGCGCCGCTCCCTTGCGATCGCGGGCATAGAGGGCGAACCCAGCGCGGAAGCGCGTCACGGCGCGGTTCAGCCGTTGCCAGCGCAGCGCCGGCCAATACCGCGCGGCGGCGACCAAAGCCACGCTGCCGAGGACCGTGAAGCCGAGCGCGGCGGCGAACAGCCGCGTCACGACGGCGTCGACGCCGGTAAGGATACAGACGACCGTCGCCACCGACGCGCAGAGGAACATGTCGACGACGGTGAGGCTCGCGAACAGCGAGACATACGAGGCGTAGTCGAAGTCGTACTTCTTCTTCAGATAGTAGGCTCGCGGCAGTACGCCGAGCCGCGCCGGCAGCAGGCGCCCGTAGAGAATGGTTACCGCGGTGAGCCCCATCCATTCGCGCGGCGTGAGCTCCATGCCGAATAGCTTGGCCAGAAGCTTGAAACGGTACGCCGTCGCTTGTTGCACCGCGAACTTCGAGCACAGGATGACGGCGATGGTAGCCGCAGACAGGTTGGCGACCGACGCGAACAGGTCCCGGCGCCGGTAGACGAGCACGGCGCATCCGGCGAACAGGACGGCGGCGAGCGCGTAGCGGAGATAGCGTCGCGCGCCATCCGCTTTCACGGCGCCTCGGTGAGTACGTGCAAGAGCTCGCGGTCGAGCTTGCCCTGATGCACGGCGAAAACGGCCGCGGCCAGCGCGAAAATGCGGGCGACATTTTGCTCCGCGGGCTCCGACGTGTCGACGCGGAGCGACGGAACCCGCTTCCGGAACGCTTCGAACAGACTCCGATACGCTCGCTGCTGCGAGGCAATATCGTCCAGCGTGCGTTCCGGCTTGCGCGCGAAGATGACCTCCGGGTCCGCGTCGCAAAACACGATCATGTCGGGGCGGGGCACGACCTTTACGAGGCCCTGGAGCGGCTCGGGCAGCCCCTTCATCAGCCGGAGGTCGAAGGGACTCCTATCCAGGATTACCGCGTCGCCTCGATACAGCTCGGGGAGCACGCGCGCAAGGTGCCGCCACCAGTACTCGGCAACGTAGACCAGCGCGCCGAGAGCGACGGCTCCGCGATAGAGCCCCGTGTGTCCAGGAACCCGCGATGG
Organism: Polyangiaceae bacterium; assembly: GCA_036393455.1. Classification (GTDB taxonomy): domain Bacteria; phylum Myxococcota_A; class Polyangia; order Polyangiales; family Polyangiaceae; genus DASWGX01. Next base: position 2,023 of record DASWGX010000678.1, on the reverse strand, counting down.
ATCGGTACGCAGGGAGCCGTCGAGCAGGACGCGCTTCGGCTGCGGCTCGATGCCGGCTCGGCGCAGTGCGCCGAAGGCGACTCGGCGCACTCGCTCGATCACCGGTGCGTTGCCGCGCGTGCGCCCGAAGTAGAGGGCTCGGGTGGTCACCAAGCCCGCCGAGAGTCGGTCCGCCACGCGTTCGGAGAGCGTCGATTTTCCGCTTCCGTCCGTGCCCATCAGGTAGCAACAAAAGCCGCGCCGGGGCGCCGCGCGCGCGCGCGCCTTGACGAGGAGCTCCGGTACTTCCTCGGGATGGCGCAGGTGACACACGGCGCGGTAGTAAGCCCCGCCGCGCGGACGGCCCTCACCGGTTTCGACGAACCGCGCGAGCCGCCGCGCTTCGCCGTCCCCGAGCAACGCGGCGGCATGCTCGAACCAGAGGCGGCGCGCGCTCTCGCCGGCCTCGGCGTAGGCGCGGCGGGCGCGCTCAAGCCGCTCCCCGGCGAGCGTTCCGCGCAAAGCCGTGCGCGTGACGAGCACGGCGAGAAGCGCCGCCCCGGTAAGGTACGGCGCGCCGTCGCCGCGCCGTACCGAGGTTTCGACGACGTCGGAGGGCAGGTAGATCACACTGTGCCAGCGCAGCGCGCCGAAGAAGACTTCGATGCTGGGCTTCAGCGGGCGCCCGTGCTCGAAGCGCGCGAACCTGAGCGTCGTGCTGTGACGAGGCGACCCCCGCTTGCCCGCGGCGCGCCCGCTCACCAGCCAAAAGCCGCGCTCGACCAGGGCTCGAGAGACGGCGTGAACGCGTTCGTACGGACACCACACGTCGACGTCCTTGCCGTGGCGGCAGTCGCGTTCGACGACGTCGGGCTCGCGCATGAACGCAAAGCACGCGGTCGCCCCGTCGAAGAGCTCGACCAGGTATTTCAGCTCGACGGCCACGTAGACCTCACCTTGCGCCGTTCGAGTCCAGAGCGGCTCGGTAGAGCGAGCAGAGCTTTGAAAGCGCCGCCGCGCTGGAGTAGCTCCGCTCGGCGAGGCGAATGCTCGCCGTCGCGCAGCGGTCGTAGTCGCGCCGGACGGAGAGCACCGCGCCGGCCAGAGTGGCCGCGTCGGTGAAGAGCGCCCCGGCACCTTCGGCGGCGATGTCCTCGGCCATGGGGAGCCAGCTCGGCACCACGCACGGAATGCCCATGCCGAGCGCTTCGACGACGCTCATCGGCACCGGCACGTTCGGTCCCTCCGCGAACGGAATGACCAGTGCCGAAAACCGCTGCATGTAGCCTCGCATATCGTCGACGACCTCGTTGACGATGCTCGTATTGTTCAGTTCGTGGCGCGCCGCCAGCCGCGACAGATCGCCGGCGACGCCGGCGTGCCGGTTCAGCACCGTCAGCCTCACGCTCGGGTCGAGTCGCTCGAGCCGCTTGGCAGCGTCGAACAAGAGCAAGAGCCCCTTTTTCGCGAACTCGCTCGCCTTGTGCGGCACCGAGCAGAACAAGAGCTCGAACCGTGACGGCCGAGCGCCGCGAGCACGAAAATCGGCAAAGGGCGCCAAGGTGTCGGCCCGGAGCCCCGGGGCTTCGCCGCGAAAGGTCCGGGTGACGCTCGGATGCAGGAACGTCACGAACAGCGCGCGCCGCGACCGCGGCAAGTAGACGGAACCGAGCGGCGAGTAGAAAAACTGCCGCCGCGTAGCGGCCGCGAACACCGCGAGCGCTTCGTTCAGCACCCGCTGCCCGTTTCCGACGTAGTGGACGATGCGGCCCTGCTCGCGCGGATATCGGCCGAGCGCGCGCAGCAATCGAGCGAGCTGAAGCGGCCGGGACAGCGCGCGCCCGCGCGATGCGACCACGATCTCCCCGGTGTTGGCCGCGACGGGCTTGTTCAGCTGGAGCGAGACCACGCGCGAGGCGGGGATCCCGAGCGCCTTCCGGTAGGCGCGAATCTGTACGGCGGCCATCTCTTCATACGGCGCGTGGACGTCGCGTCCCACGAGCACGACGGGCCAGTCACGATCCACGTCGTCTACCATCGAACC
>DASWGX010000677.1:0-11088 GCA_036393455.1 Polyangiaceae bacterium | reverse complement strand
GAGCCCGTCGATGATGATGATGCGCTCGCGTACCGGCTCGAACACCGAAAGGATGCGCGAGAAGGTGAAGCCGGTGCCGGAGCCCGAAGGCAGCCACTCGTTGCGGATGGTACCGACCGGGTGATGGGTGACGAGCAGGCGCGGCGGGGACGTGGCGCCGGCGGCTTGCCCCTCCACGTTCTTCAGCATGGCGACGAAGCCAGCGGCTCCGCCCACCGAGCTCAGAAACGACCTACGCGAGAACTGGTACGACTTCTTGTGAGGCTTCACAGCGTACCTCCTTCCACCTTGCGCACCGTGACCGTCGTCGATAGTGCGATCTCCCGAACCAGGCTGGCGAAGGTCTGGTCCGTCTGGAGGAAGCGCTCGTGCGTCTGCGGCGCTGCGCAGGTGTCCGAGCTCAAGAGCTGATTTTCCGTGAGGGCGTATTTCATGAGATTCGAAACCAAGCAGCCCGAGAACGTGCCTCCCTCGGTCACTGCGGTGATGAATTCAGTGGCGCTGGTTACCGCGGCACCGCCGACCTGTTCCGGCAGCTGCGTGAGCGTGTCGATGGGTACGTCGCCGGGATACGTTGCCCGGTAACGCCCGATCGCGTCGTAGTTTTCGAGCACGATGCCGAAAGGATCGAAGTAGGCGTGGCAAACGGCGCACGCGGCGTTGCCGGCCCGAACGTCGGCCTTCTGCCGTTCCGTCATGCTCGGGTCGTCGCGCAAGGCGGCGACCTGGTCCGCGAGCGTCGCCGGCGGCTCGGGAGGCGGGTTCAAGCACAGGATGGTGCCGTTGATGAACAGACCGCGGGAAACGACCGACGTGTTGTCCGTCCGTGACCGCATCGCCAGGATGCTCGCTTGAGTCAAGAGACCGGAGCGCTGCCCCGCCGGGAGCTGTACGGGCTGGAACACGTTCGCGTCGTCGGTGGGCGCGCCGGGATAGGCAACGCCGTAGATGGGAGCCAGGACGTTGTTCACGTAGGTGACGTTGGACGTCATGAGGTCGTTCACGTTGCCGCCCGCCCAGAGCGTCTGCGAGATGAAAAGGTCCGTCTCGGTGAACATGCTGTTCTTCATCCCGTCCGTGTATTCGGGAAACAGCGCCGGATCCTTGACGTCGCGGAACAGACTGCTGACGCCGATGTAGGCGAGCATGGCCTGCGAAAGATTCACCCTGACCGCTTCGGTTGCGAGCAGGCGATCGACCTCGACCCGTAGACCGTCCGTCGTCGATAGGCTGCCGTTCGCGGCCGCTGCCAACAGCAAATCGTCCGGCGGCGCGTCGCTCAAGAAGTAAGCCACCTGGCTCGCGAGCTCGTACGGCGTGAGCGCGGCGCTGCCGTCGCCGAGCGGCTGCCCGAACTCGGTTCGATATAGGGACCCGGGAGCGCTGATCATGCCCATCACGCCCCAGCGAACCGACTCTTCCACGCTCAGACCTTTGGCGCGGAGGTCGGCATACAGCGCCGTCAGGCTCGCCTGGCCCTCGGCGCTGAGCGGTTGCCGGAACGCGCGCTGAGCGAAGTTGGCGAGAAACAGCTGAGCACAGGCTTCATCGCCGACGGCGCACCCCGTCACGCCCGCGTAGTTGGTTTCCACCGTTGCCGACGCTGCTTCGGCCATCGCCAGCGACACGCGCAAGACGCCGGTGATAATCGTCTCGCCTTCGTTGAACAGCGCCTGAAACTCGCGGCTCGACTCGGCCGGAAGATTTCCTGCTGTCCTGGCTGCTGTCTTGATGTCGGGGCCGAGAGCCGCACCGATGCCGTTGGCCACCTGCGCGTGCGTCAGCCGCACCACCCGCTGCGGGACCGTCGGCGCGCACGTACCGAGACCCGGACCGCCTCCCGTCGCTCCAACGCCGCCGCCGGCGCCGGTGGCTCCCGCGCCGCTCGAAGCCCCGCCGGCACCCGTCCCCGAAGCCGTTGTCCCGACTCCACCGGGCGTCCCGCCATTTTCGATCGGGGAGCTGCACGCCGCGAGCGCTGCCGAAAGGACGACGCCCAGAATACTCGTTTGATTGCGCTGCTGTTCGAGCTTCATCGTAGCTCCCGATCAAAACGGAGATTTTTCCCACTGCCGAGTTTCGACCCAGAGAACCTCGGCGACCCGGTGAATCTCGGACCCATCGGGCGAACGCACTTGGCGACTTACTTCCACTTACTTTACGGCTCTTCACCGACCCCATCGCAGCGGAAAGGGCGCGACGTCTGCTGGGCCCTTCTCGGACGAGCTTGCCATTTACGACGGTTGACGGCGAGCCCGGGAGTCAAACTTTGTCGCAATGACTTCCACAGCATCGTGGGGCAGCCGAGTACGGAGAGGTTTCCTTCGCGCCGGTTCCCATGATGGCGCAGGGGCATACTCCTCGTTGCTCGCATCGCAGCGAATCGCGTGGCGTTGGCACACGCCGGCACACCATGGCGTCCTTGCGCGGGATTCGAGCTGCTTCCAACCGGCATGCATCTTGCTGGTCCTCTAGCCGACGTGTGGGGCGCGCCTCTCGATGACCCTCGTACGAATCGCGTTCACCTTCCTCGCCACCTGCTCGCTTCTCGCCTGTGGCGCGACGGACGGTTCCGGGCAAAACGGCGCGTCGTCAGGGGCCGGCTCCGGCGGCTCGGGAGCGAATGGAGCGGTCTCGGGAACCGGTGGATCAACGGGCGGGAACGACGACACTGGAGCCGCTTCGGGTTCCAGTGGCTCGTCTTCGCAAGGGGGCGCCGCCGGCACCACGAGTGGTGTAACCGGCTCGGTAGCGAGCGCGTCCGGAAACGCGGGCGCCGGCGGTTCGTCGAGCGGAGGCGCCGGGAACGCGGGCGGCACAGCGGGAGCGATGGGTGACACACCGGCTTGCCCTACCGAGCCACCCGACGACGGCTTTCTGTGTCTACAGGGGGCGCTCTACGATAGCCACACCTGCATCTACGAAGATTGTGCAGGTTCAGGACGAACGCTCGCGAGGTGTGGGCCGGAGATTCTGGGGCCGGACAACGTGCAGAAGCGCTGGTCGGTACAAACTGCCCCTTGCGGAGAAACCGTGCAGTGCAGCCAGGCGAACGCGAATGGGACCACGTGCGCTCTCGGCGATGTCTGTTTGGTTCGCGCGGGTGGCGCACTGATCGTCGAGTGCGTCGAAAGTTCGTGCGGCACGGGCCCGATCGGTTGCGACTGCGTGAGCGGTTGCAGCGGCGCGTGCTCGCTTTCCGGAACGACCGAAGGCGCGACGCTCAGCTGCAATACGTGTCCCTCGGGGCTCTGCCCGTAGTCGCAGGAAGCGGGGCTCAACGCGGCGATGAGAGAGCCTACTCCACTTCGGATTTGACGACGTAGGCGCGCACGATGCGTTGCGGCGTCGCGCCGATGTCCGCCGAATCGCCGTCCACGCTGAGCAAGTCCCACTTGAGCACGACGGCCGGCGTCCGCGGCCGGCTATTGGCGTCGGCGCCGCTCTGGACCTCTTCCTCGTTCGGAACGTCGATGAGCTCGAGTTTCGGGATGGGATTCAACAGCGCGATCTTGGTGGAACGATCACCGGCCCCACGCTCGAGCGGAATGCCGAACAGTTCGATGTCGACGCCCGGGTCGCGACCGCTCGGGAGCTGCACGCGGGACTCGACGGCCAGCTCGAGCTTCATGCCGCGTGCGCCGGACGGCACCTTGAGCCGCTTGCCATCGAGGCTCGCGCCGGCTCGTTCTGCGACGCTCTGCCATACGGCGGCGCCGTGCGTGCCGCCGAGAAAGCGAAGGTCGACGAGCCGGCCCTGCTGATCGATGCGCGCGACGAACAGGGCCGAGCTATTCGGGGGCGCCGTGCTCGCGCGCGTCGCCGCACCCAGCGCCTTGAGCACGGGACCGCCCGGGCCGAGTCCGAGCCCGAGCCGCTGGTCGCGGTCGACCTGAGCTTGCGTCATCGAGCGTTCGAGCCGTCGTTCGGCGAGCTCGATGCGCGCGGCTTCCGGTGTTCGCGCTGGACGGCGCGGAACGGGTTCGCGTCGCGCGACGTATTCCTCACCGACCACCGTGCCGAGCGGCGCGCCCACGCCGAGGTCGGCCAGGCTCAGCCGGCGGCGGGTTCGTTGTTCGGCCGGCGCCTGCGCGGTGGCCTCGGGCGCGCCGCCGGCCCGCGCGCTTGCGATCGCCGATTTCGTTTTCCCGAGCTCTCGAGCTTCTTCGGTGTCGGACGCCCTGGCGGACCCCGATTCGGGCGCGGCCGCTCCCGACGAAGCCGATTCGGGCGGGGTCGCGTCGCCATGATCGCCCGGGCGCTCGTGCGCATCGCCGGCTTCCGCGGCGCGCGGAGGTTCGAGCTCGACGAACGCGAGCTCCAACGCATCGAGTGGCGCGCGGGGACCGCACGGCGCTGCGCGTTCCGCGACATCCCCGGCAAGCACCGAAAGCACGAGCGATAGTGCCGCGTGGAGCACCAGGGCGCCGGCCCACCACGCGATTTCGGACGGGCGCCGGCGCCCCTGGGTTAGTGGTTCGTTCCGCGCGGGTGCGGGCGACCCTTCCTGAGCTCTGTCGCCCCGCCTTCCGTCTCGGGCCATGACGCAGGGATTCTAGCAACGAAACCCTTGGAGCGAACCGTCCTGGTGTTGGTTCCGCGCGGCGGTCGGGTTAGCCGTTGGGCGATGTGCTTTTCACCGGCGCCTGAAGAGGTTGGGCCAGGATGAGGCGAACGAAACGAATACGCGCGGGCTCGGTCTTGCTCGCTTGCCACGGCGTTGCCTGCAGCCCGCAAGCGTGGGGCGGGCCGCCCAACGACGGCGAGCCGGCGCGCGAGGCGGTGCCGCCCGGCATCGACCCGAAGCCGCTGCTGTCGCGCTTGCACGAAGAGCGGGTACGGCGCGGTCTTTCTTCTCCGGAAATCGTTGCGCGCATCGAGCCGTTGGAGAGCGCGCTGCGGATGATTCGCGCGGGTTCCGAGCCACGGAGCACTTTTCACCACGCGCTTCAGCGCATGGCGGACGACGAAACGAGCGACCTTCTCTCCTGGGTGACGCCGGTCGAGAGCCTCGAGCAGGTGAGGTTCCCCGCGCCGCTCCTGCAACGTGAGGACGTGACCCTATCGGTTGCGGTGGCTCGATATCAAAAGGGTTATGTCGTGTGTTGGGTGCTGTTCGAAGGCGGCTACGAGGTCGAGAGCGCTCGCTAGGCTTTGCCGCGCTCGGCTGGTTCCACGAGCGAGCTCGACTATCAGCTCCTTCTCGCTCGCGACCTCGGTCACTTGCCATCCGACGCTCACGCCCACCTCGCCGAGGAAGTCAGCGAAGTCAGGCGCATGCTCTACCCTTTCATTCAGTCGCTGAACGCCGAGTCCGGCTGACGCCTGACGCCTGATACCTGATACCTGACAGCCCAGCGCCGAAACTTCCTTTTTTGGTTCCGGCTACGCCGGCTTAGGGTCCTGGTGAAGCTTCCAGTTGTGCATCCGCCTTTGGCACCGCGGCATCGCGCGCAACGGAGGGTGACGGAGCAATCACCTCGAGCTTGACGTCGAGCAGCACCGTCTGTCCTGCCGTAAGCTGCACCGTGCGGCGTTCCGTGGGGGCGTTCGGGTGTTCGAGGCGCACGTAGTGCGTGCCGGCTTGCAGCGGGATTGGTGCGGCAAACGGCGTCGTGTCGACACGCTGACCGTCGACGCTCACGTGCGCCCACGGCTCCGCCACGACCCGCAGGTAAGCGCGCTCCGACGGAAGCAGCTCGAGGGGCTCGGCGCCGCGCGCCACGCCGCGCTGCTCCCGCGGCACCGCAAGCTGGATAGCGGAGCCGCCGGCGATGATCAGTAAGAACCCCAGAAACAGCCCACGCAGCGGCGGAGCGAGCGATGGCCGTTCGAGGATGCTCGACCCCGGCGGGCGCTGGGAAGGCGCCGCCGGCGCTTCGGCGCCGAGCCCCGCCGCGCCGAGCCCGCGCGCGATCCAGCGCAAAGTCGACGCATCTCCCAGCTCTTCGAGCGCGACCTCGAGACTTTTTCTGAGCTCGCGGGCGGAGGCGAAGCGATCGTTCGGCAGTTTCTCGAGGCAGCGCTCGACGATGCGTTCGAGACGCGAAAGCACGCCCGGCACCGAGCGCCGGAGCGGAGGCGGTGCGTCGTGGCGAATCCGTTGCGTCGTGCTGCGGTCGTCCTCGACGGAGAACGGCAGCTTGCCCGTCAGCATTTGGTACAAAACGACGCCGAGCGAGAATAGATCGCTGCGCGGGTCCGCCGGCTCGCCCAGGATCTGCTCCGGCGAAAGGTAAGCGGGCGCGACCAGCGCGCTTTCGCCTTCGAAGAGCTCGGGCGCCGTCGGCATGCGTTCATCGGTGGCGACGGCGAAGTTGACGAGCTTGACGGTCCCCCGCCGGCTCAAGAGCACGTTGCGTGGCTGCACGTCGCGGTGAATGATTCCGTGGGTGTGCGAGTGCTCCAGGGCGCGAGCGACTTCCAGCGCGACCGCGGCCGCCACGCCTTGTTCGAGCTTCCCATTGTTCTTCAGGACCCGTTCGAGATCCCACCCGTCCACGTACTCGAGGATCAGCCACATCCCGTCGTCCCGGCACACGAAATCGTGCACTCTGAGTACGTTCGGATGATCGAGACTCGCCAAGAGCCGCGCCTCGCGCCGGAGCGTTGCGGCGAACGGCGATGAGGGCAGAATGCTCGGGCTCAGGGTCTTGACGAACACCTTGCGCCCGAGCGGCTCTTGCTTCGCGACGTAGAAGTCCGCGATCGGCCCCGCGCGGAGTTGCTCGACGATCTCCAGGCCTTCGAGGGCGGACGGCGGCATGTGTCGGTGGAAAATTTCCGTGCGAGTCGGGGAGGAAGCCGGCGCGCGGGGCGGCTCTTCCGGACCTCAAGTACCCGAACCCGGACTCGGTCGCCAGCGAGGATCAGGGAGCCGCCGAAATGGGTTAAGTCAATGGCGTGACCGAGGCCTGGCACCAATCGGCGCCCGAGCCCGCGGGCGCTGCGCAAGCTCCGGCCCGCTGGCAGCGAATCGTCCGCTTCGTCCGCGAGTACTTCGCCGAGCAGGATCCGACGTTCGTGGTCGCGCTCGCTCCGGCCCTGATCGCGTCGGTCTTGATCTACGTCCGGAGCCCGCTCTCGAACTTCATTTTCGATGAGCAGGAGGCGCTGCTCGCGAATCCCTATGTCAACGGCCAACTCGGCTTCTGGGCGGCCTTCACCACGGATTTCTGGGGGCTTCCGCCGGGCCGTAGCATCGGGTCCTACCGCCCGCTGCCGAATCTGATTTGGCGCCTCGAGTGGATGGTTCAGGGACAGCCGTGGCTACCCCACATGACCAACGTCGTCATGCACGCGGTCAACGCGGCTCTGGTGGCCACGCTCGCTTTCTCGTTTACCGGCCGTCGCGTTACGGGCTGGCTTGCCGGCGCGTGCTTTCTCGCGTGCGCCACCCTCACCGAGGCCGTCACCGGCGTGGTCGGTCTCGCCGACGTCCTCGGAGGCATGGGGGTGCTTCTGGCCGTGCTGGCGTTGCGCGCGAACGTTTTCGTGGCGCCACTCGGTGTCTGCGGCGGGCTTTTGCTCGGGTTGTTTTCCAAGGAGAGTGCCCTGGTCGCGGTTCCGCTCGTCGCGCTGGCGGCGCTCGCGATCGCTCCGCTCGCGCATGCACGACGGCCGCGACGCTTCATGCGGGCGGCGCTGGCGCTGCTCGCCGCGTCGCTCGCGCTCGTGACCTATACCTACCTACGCCGTCGCTGGTTCCCGGTCACGTTGCCCGCCGAGTTCGCGGGGCCGCTGGCTGATTCGGAACCGCTGGCGCGGCGCGCTTTGCACGAGTTCCTGCGCTGGTTCCAGCAACCGCGCCTGCCGCACGACGCCATCAACAATCCGCTCGTGGAGGCGGACTTTCCCCACCGGGTCGCGGGCGCGCTCGGTGTGTACTTTCGCGGGCTGATTCAGGTGCTGTTTCCCTGGTCGTTGAGCGGCGACTATTCATACGCCGAAGAGCCGGTGCCCGAGCGCGTGGTGAGCCCAGGAAGCGTCGCGGGTGGGCTCGCCATGTTGGCACCTCTCGTTGCGGGAGGCGTATGGCTGGTGGTGGGTTGGGCGAAGGAACGTCGTGCCCGCCGCACGGTTACGGACGGCGCGGCTAGCACCGGCCTCGGAGCGCTGCTTCGCGCCGAGTGCGGCGCCGTCGTCCTCGCGGCGCTTGGCCTGTTCTGGTTTCCACTCGCCTACTTCCCACACTCGAACATTGCCGTCCTCTTGCCCACGGTGCGTGCCGAGCGTTTTTGGTACTTGCCCGCCATCGGTACCGCGTGGCTGCTCGCCGTCGCATTCTCGCGCTTGCTTGCCTGGAACAAGCGCCGTGTGTCGGCGTGGTTCATCACGGCGTTTCTCGGCTTTCAAGCAGTTCAGGCGCGCCGGCACGCCCTCGACTACAGCGACGATCTGGCCTTTTGGGACAGCACGCGCCTGGCGTCGCCGAACAGCGCCAAGGCCCATCTGAACTACTCGGTGATGCTCGGCGCGCGCGGCGAGATCGAAGCGCGCGTGGCAGCCAGCAAGGAAGCGCTGCGCATCGCCCCACAGTGGCCGATGGCGCACGTGTACACCGGCGACGTGCTCTGCACGCTCGGGCGCATCGAACAGGCCTGGCCGTACTATGAGAAAGGCTTCGCGCTGGGCCCGAACGAGTCGAACCTGATCGCGCTCGGGCTTCAGTGCTTGTGGAGCAAGCACGCGGTCCCGCGCTACGAGAGCGCACTGCTCCGGTTGGCTCGGGAAAACCCCGGCTCTTGGCTTGCCTTTCTCGTACACGACATCTTGGAGAACGGTGAAAAACACGACGGCGTCGACCCGAAGTACCGTCCGCGCGGGTACAATCAGGGTCCCAAGGAGGACGACTAGGACGTCCGTTTCTCGTTCACCGGGCGAACAACTACGCTCATTCGAGCTCGAACAGCCACAATAGCCCGAGCACGCTGAGACCGAGCACGACGAGCGCCAGCACTGCGACCAGGAGGTCGGCGGCGCGCCATCCTCCAATCCGTCGAACGATGTTCGGCTGCGACCGACGGCGCGGCGCGCGCGCGATCGGAGCGTCGGCTCGTCCGGCGAGCGCCCCCTGCTCCTCGGGCTGCGGCGGTTCGCCGCGGTGTTCGGAAGAGTCATCGTCCGGTGTCGAGTCGGGCTCCTCTTCCGGCGCCGCGACGCTGTCGGAGTCGCGCAGCCGCTCGTCGGCGCTCTGCTCGAGCTCGCGCAGCGCCTCGCTCACCGGGTCATCGAACACGAGCACGTTCTGGCCGACCTTGAGTCGTGCCCCCTCGCGCCAAGCTCGCGGCTTGGACTGTGCGAGCGGTTTTCCGTCGAGCTCCGAGCCATTCTTCGATCCCAGGTCCGCGACCCAGAGCTCCGAGCCGCGGCGGCTGATCTCCACGTGACGGCGCGAGGCGTCCGGATCGGACACCGAAAGATCGGCCTTGGGGCTTCGGCCGACGACATGAGCGCGCTCGAACGTTGCGACGGCGAGCTCGCGTCCGGCATCGGGACCCTCGACGACCTTAACCGTCGCCGCGGCGGGCTCACCCTGTGCTTCCAGCGTCTCCGCCACTAGCTTGAGCGCGATCTCCTTGGTTCTGAGTTTCACGTCCTTGGTCTGCGGCACCGACTCGATGCGCACCTCGAGCTCGACGCGGCCCACGCGGATGACGTCGTTCGAGCGGAGCACGCGCGGCGCATGCGGGGAAAGCCGCACCGGACCAACGCAAGTGCCGTTCGTGCTGCCCTCGTCCACGACGATGTAGTCCGCACCGCGTTGCTGGATGGACGCGTGACGGTGGCTCACGCTCGAGTCCGGCAGCCGGACTTCGCAGCCCTCGCCCCTTCCGATCACGAGCTTGGGTGAATCGAAGGAAATAGCCGGGGGCGAGGCGGAGTCTCCCGAACGAACGACGATGGTCAGCGCCATCGGGCGGCATCATCGACCAACGGTGGTAACGCTGTCCAACGCGCGACCCGGCGGGTCCACTCGGCCGCCCGCCCCGCATGCCCGAAACTTGGCCACTCCGCGCCGGTCGCCCTAGTCGTCGATGATGCGTGAGCCGAGCCCGGCCGGTTCCGGCGTCCCGCGGAGGCTAGTCATGGATCGGACGGACGAGCGTCGAGCACCCGGAGTCGCGCGGGTGCCGGTGACCACCCTGGTAGAGATTTGCGGCAACGACCCCGGCGTTCCCGCGTTCGAGGCGGAGAGCCTGGACATGAGCGGGCGCGGCATGCACTGCCGGACCGGCTACGTGCCCGAGCCGGGCAACTCCCTGGTATGCCGCTTCGAGCACGACGGCAGCGAAGTCGTCGTCGAGGGCGAAGTCGCCTGGCGACGCCAGCGCGACGAAGGCGGCGAATTCGGGATCCGCTTCACGGCGCTCGATGCGAAGGGCGTCGATACGCTGCGAAGGCTCCGCGACATCGAAGCTGAAGTCGTGGAGCGGCCGCCCGCGCCCGAGTCGGACAAAGAGCGCGAGCGCACCGAGACGGGCACGCGCGTGCGCCTGCACATCGACGGTCTCGGAACTCCGATGAAGGCTCGCGTTCGCGACGGCTCGTCGCGCAAGATCCGCGTCGGCTCCAACCTGGAATTCCTGAAGGTCGGCCGGCACCTCGAAATCGAGGATCTCGATCAGGGCGTGCGCACCGGCGCGTCGATCGATTCGGTCGACGTCGTCGTCGATCCGCAAACTCAGGTGCCGCAACTGGTCGTGGCGCTGCGCTACGACGGCGCCATCGACGTTACGCCGGAGCCCAGCGTCGTCAGCGCCGAGCCGCCGGAAGACGACGCGTCCGAGCTCGAAGCGGGGTCCGGCGTCGAAGCCGGCAGTACCGAAGACGAGGATAGCGACGCCGAGTCGGAAGCCGCGGTCTTGCGCAACCGGCTCGGCAACGTCGCGACTCACGTCGGTGACGCGATGAAGCACGCCGGTGATCGCCTGGCCGGGCTCAGCCGCCATGCGGGTGCCGGCATGGGGCGCCTGATGAAGGACGCCGGCGCGCGCGTCGTCGCGTTCCGGCGCCAACAGCGCGAGCGTCCCGTCAAGCGCACCACGGCGCCGCCGCCGAGCGGCGCTCTGTCCACCAATCCCGAAC
>DASWGX010000676.1:0-3388 GCA_036393455.1 Polyangiaceae bacterium | reverse complement strand
GGCGCGAGCAACGCGAACTTCTGCGAAATCTCCGCTATTCGAGAACCGTCGATCAACGTCACGCTTCAGCGTTTACCCAATGCACCGTTTCCATTGGGTTTCCATGCTCTCGGTTTCCATTATTTTCGGACGCCGCCTAACCCCCAACCGTTGAAAAGAACCGACGGGACCTGACCGAGTCGAAGCGGCGCCTCCGGGAGCTCGAGGAGCGCGGCAACGACGCGATGAGCGAGTTCGACCGCATGATGGACTACACGGCGGAATCCGCGATGCAGCTGGTTCGCAACCACATCGCGCACCACGAGCGCCAGATCGCGGAAGCGACGAAGCACGGGGAGCAGATGTCGTTCGACTTGTAGAACCTAAGCTAGCCCGAGTCCTCGCCGTCCGACGGTCGGCGAAAGTACGCGCGCAGGACTTCCGAAAAAAGACCCTGAGCGTCCTCGGTCGACGAACCGGCCGCCGAAGTCTTTCCAGAGTGAAACATGTCGTTCCGCCGCTTTCGCAGGGTGGAGAAACGCTTCTGCAACGCGGCAAGCTGTGCGGAATCCGCGAACAGAAGTTGAAGCACCTTCTCGGCCTTGTCAGCGAGCGCCACTTGCGGGGTCGGGGGCCGCGGCTCGGCTTTCAGCTGACGGTCCCGCTGGCTCACCTTCCATATCGTGGCAACTTTTGGCTCGTGAGCGGCGCGCCAGCGCGCTCGTCCGCTTCGTTTCAGGATTTGAAATCGCTCGCAGCGCGAAGGTGCGTGAGTGGGCGATTGCGGCGGTGCACGGAGCCACATTTCGAGTCGGCGTCGTTCGCGGGCGCGTGGGCTCGCGATAGGCGACCCGTACACGATTTTCGATTTTGATGACGGCGCAGCTCGAAGCCCAGACCCCCTTGCCCGTCGAACTCCGGCCGGCGACGCGGAGCTGGCCGCGGCAGTCCGCGGGTGATAGGCTCGAGAGCGGTCGGTGCTGGAGAGAACGGGATTTTCATGCCTCGTGATGGGCGGCGCGCTCGCGCTCGCGGTGGGCGCGTGCGGCGGCGACTCGGACGGCGGTGGGAACGGGAGTGGGGGAAGCGCCGGGCAGGGCGGCGGCGCGATGAGTGGCGGCGGCCCGGCAACGGGGGGCACCGCTCCGGGCACGGGAGGATCCGCGACCGGTGCGAACGGCGGCACGAGCGGCGGGCCCGCGACGGGAGGCAGCGGTGCGACGGCGGGCAGCGCAACGGGCGGGAGCGGGGCGACAGGCGGCACGGCGGGCACCGGCGCGAACGGCGGGAGCGCGATGGGCGGCACGGCGGGCAGCGGCGCGACGGGCGGCACGGCGGGTGCGGGTTGCGGCGTGGAGTGCACGGGGCGCGGCTTCATCTGCTGCGGCGAGCAGTGCGTGAACCCCTACAACGATCACCGCAACTGCGGAACATGCGGCAACGTGTGCGGCGACGGCAACGCGACGTGCACGGACGGAAACTGCGCACCGCCCGTCTGCGCGGACGACATCGTGTGCATCGGCACCACCTACTGCTGCGGCGACACCTGCTGTGAGATCGGGCGCGTGTGCTGCGCCGTGCCGGGGCCGGTCGGCGTCAGCCATAGCTGCATCGACTACGAGGAAACGTGCCCGCGCGGCTGCCTCGACTGCGACTGCGCGGCGCCCGACACCCCCGTCGCGACTCCGGAAGGAGAGCGACCCATTTCCGAGATCGAGGCGGGCGATCTCGTCTACAGCGTCGATCGCGGGCGCCTCGCGGTCGTGCCGGTGGGCGCCGTGCGGAAGGTGCCGGTGGAGCGCCACCGCGTCCTGAGCGTAACGCTGGAAAGCGGCGCGAAGCTTGCGATCAGTCCCGGTCACCCGACAGCGGACGGCCGGCGGTTTGCAGCGCTCCGGCCGGGCGATCTTCTCGATGGGCTGAGAGTTCGGTCCGCGGAGCTCGTCGACTACGACGAGCCGTACACGCACGACATCTTGCCTCGGAGCGACAGCGGCGCCTACTTCGCGGCCGGCGTCCTGATCGGCAGCACGCTCTCCGAAGCGCAGTCCTTGGCGCTCGTGCCGGATGCCTCGCGCCCCTCGTGCGGGGGGATCCTGACGTCCGCGTCGACTGAGAGGTAGCGGGGCGCGCCGCAGGCGCCGCCCAGGACGCCGGTGACGAACTCCGTCGTGCCGAAAGGCCGCGCGCGCGTTTCCGCCTGGCCGGATGCTGGGATAGGCTCCCCGGGCCCCTGGACTCATGTATCGCACCCTGATCGCCATCCTGGGCGCCTTCGCGCTCGCGCTCCTTGCCGCCGGGCTCACTTTTTCGAAGACGACCGGAGCGCCCGCGGACTTCCGCTTCGTGAACGGCACCGAGCCGAAGACGCTCGATCCGCACCTTGCGACGGGCCAGCCCGAGGGGCGCGTGATCTGGTCCTTGTTCGAGGGGCTCACTCGCTACGAGGCAAAGACGATGCGACCGTCACCCGGCGTCGCCGAGTCGTGGGAGATCTCACCGGACGGCCTGCGATACACCTTCGCTCTCCGCAAGGACGCCCGCTGGTCGGTTGATCTCGCGCGGCTCCTTGGTTCCCCAGTTGTACAGCGCGACGGCGTCGAGCTCTACGCCGTTCTTGCCCGCCGTCTGGTGCAGACTGCCTGATAAAAGGGCGAAACCCGAGTGAGAGGTGTTACGGCATTTCCGTGGCGCGCCGTCAGCGGCCGCGAGGCTCGCTCCCAAGCTCGACGTCCGCCCACAGAATATCGAGCTCGAGCTCGATCGCCTCGAAGGGCTCGGCGCGGACTCGAGCATTCCCCTCGTGCACCGCAACGATGACCCAGTTCCCGTCTTGCAGGCGCAGCACGTCGAGCGTGCGTTGGAGCGGATCGACGAGCCAGACGTGTCGAACGCTTTCGCGCGCATAGATGGGGAGCTTTTTCGCGCGATCCTTGACGGTCGTCGATGGCGACACGACTTCGCACACCCAGTCGGGTGCCAGGGTGAAGAACGGTTCCTCGGTCGTTATCACGGGCATCCGCTCCCGCCGCCAGCCCGCGAGATCCGGCACGAGCACGTCGCCCCCGAGGTGAACCTCCGGCTCGAACAAGATGATCCACCCACCCGGTCCACCGCGCCCGCGCTTGAACGGAGGCCCGAGCTCCTCCCCGAGCGCGGTGGCTGCTGCGGCGTGCGGTTTCGCAGGTCGAGGCTGCAGGTCGAGCTCCCCGTCGACAATTTCCGCAACGAGGTGCTCCGGCGCGTTCAGCACGTCTTCGTAGCGGGCTCGTCGCTTCGCCGGGTCTGCCATGCGCCGATCACTCTATCATGCGGTGCGGCCGCGCGGGGACGTGGGCGCGATGGAGTACGAGCCCTGACGCGACGAGCGCCGTTTCGGCTCGGGTCGAGCGCCCCCGGTTTCACGCCC
>DASWGX010000675.1:0-3946 GCA_036393455.1 Polyangiaceae bacterium | reverse complement strand
CGGCCCGACGCGTAGGCGCTTTTCAGAGATTCTGCGCGCGCAGCGACGTCCTCGAGCCGGCCGCTCGCCGGAAAGAGCGCTCCGATGACGGCCGCGCCGATGCCAAGCTCGCCGGCCACGGCGAGCAGGCTTTCGTCGATGCCGCCGATCGCCACCAGCGGCACGCCGTGCGCGCGGGCGCGCAGCGTCGCCGTCCGAAGACCCGCGAGCCCCACGGGCGCGTCGGCCCGCTCTTTCGAAGCCGTCGCGAACACCGGCCCGAATGCGACGTAGTCCGGCCGCGACGCGAGAGCGCGGTCGAGCTCCTCGGGCGTGTGCGTCGACACGCCGACCGCGAGCCCGGGCGCGATGCGACGTACCTCCTCGAGACGAAGGTCGTCCTGACCGACGTGCACGGCTCCCGCGTCGGACAGCACGGCGAGGTCCGCGCGATCGTTGACGACCAGCACGGTGCGTGTCCCCCGCGTCAATCGCCCGAGGCCCCCGAGCAGCCGCAATGTTTCGCGGGAGCTCGCGCGCTTGGCCCTGAGCTGAAGGGCGGGCGGTTCGATTTCCAGCAAGCGCTCCGCAAACTCCAGCGGATCCCAGCCGCGCCGCGCGAGCGCGTCGAGATCGACGATTGGGTAAAGGCCGATGAGCGGGATCGACATCGAGATCTACCGAGGGATTTTCGCCAGTGCGCGGCGGCTTGCAACCGGAGCCGCGAGCTATGATAGATCGCGGCTCGAGATGAAGCGCCTTCGAGCCGTTTCCTGCGTCCTCTGCTGCGCCGCGTGCCAAGCCGCCGCTCCCGGAAACCCGAGCAATACGGCGGCGAACGATGCGCCCACCGCCGCCGGGGCTCCTACGGCGGTCCCCACGGATGAAGGCGCCGGCGGCGCCGCGCCCGAGGATCCGGATTTGCTCGAAAGAGAGCGCGCGGTGAACCTGATCATGAAGCAGCTCGCCCTCGCGGGGGAACCGCCGGCCGGCCTCGCTCTGATCGTCGTGCCGCAGCCGCCGGGAGAGAAGTGGTTCGTTGGGATCGTCAACACGAGCTCCTCGGCCTACAGCGTGGTCGCGGATATGCGGCTGCTTTCCTTCGGCGTCATGGTGCCGGGCAAGAAGAAGGCGTTTCAGTGCCGTCTGCCCGACGGCCTCGCCGCACCCAAGGCGGTGCCCGAGCTCGTCGCCGTGCTCGAGCCCGATCAGCTGCTGGTCGACGGCTTCGATCCGCGCCTTTACTGTTTCGCCAGCGAAGGGCAGACGGACATGGTCCCGGGCGCCTTGATGACGCCGCGGTTCGGCTGGGCCCCGGAAACGAAGACCGTTTACGAGAAGGGACGGCGCGAGCAAGTGCCGCTCGACCCCCAGCCCGAGCCCTTCGTCGCTCAGACGCCTCCGAGCCAACAGGACGAGGACGGGGCGGAGACCACCTCGGACGAAGCGGACGATGTGGCCGCCGACGCCGGTTCGGTCGGGCGCCTCAAAGAGCTCCAGGGCGCGACCTTCGCGCTCGGCTCGGAGTATGCCGACTGGGCGCGCGCCGGCCTTGCCCGCGAGGCGCCCGCGGGAAGCTCCCAATCGCCGCTCTCGCTTTCGCTCGTGAGAGGCTCGGACGTTTCCGCGGAGAAGTACGCCACCATCGGGCTCACGCTGAAAAACCGTTCCAAAAAGACGCTACGAGTCTACTTCCGCCGAGAGCTCGTGAGCTTCGACGTCCTCGGACCCGACGGCGTCGAACACTGCGACCCCCAACCGGACACGCGCTCGCCCGACCCCCTGGCATTTCTCGCGCTATCGCCGGGCCGTTCCATCGCCATCACCAGCATGCTGGCAGAGCTGTGCCCGCTCGGCACCTTCGAACACGCCGGACTCTACCTCGTCCAGGCGACGTTCGACGCGAACTACGGCGGCAAGCAGTACGGGCTCGATGCCTTCACCGGTACGCTCGAGTCGGAGCGTCCGGTGACGATTCGCGTCCGCACCGGGCCGCCCGACGCGGCTCCGACGAGCTCGATGCAAGTGACCGCGCTGCCGAAGCGGTGAGGCGCATCACCGATCGAGGCGCTCGAGCCCGACCAGCGCGTAGCCCGCCGCGCCACGAAAATCCGCTATTGCGAGTTCGACCCGCCGTCGCTCGATCCGGCGCGCAGCGCCTCGAGCTCCTCGAGATTCGCCCCGACGCGGGGATCGCTCGGATCGATGGCCCTTGCCTTTTCGAAGGCGCGCTTGGCCTCGTCGTAGTCGCCGCGCTGAGCCAGCGCCGTACCGAGGTTGATCCAGGAGGAGCCGAGCCGAGCGTCGAGCGCGAGCGCCTTGCGGTACGTTTGGATGGCGCGCTCCAGCTGGTCGGTGCGCTGATACGCGTAGCCGAGGTTGTTCATGAACGTGGCCCGTTTCGGCTCGAGCTCGACCGCGCGCTCGAGGTGGGGAAGCCCGAGGTCGGGGCGATTCTGCGCCAGATGCGCGGTGCCGAGATCCGTGAGCGCGCGAGCGTCGTCAGGACTGAGACGCACGGCGCGCTCGTAAACGGAAATCGCATCCGCGACGCGCCCTTGCATCATGTACGCGGTGCCGAGGTTCGTCAGCCGCTCGGGATTGTCCGGATCGAGCCGCGACGCGCGGCGAAAGCGCCGGACCGCGCTCTCGGCATCGCCGCGGGCTATGAAGGCCACGCCGAGCGCCGACTCGGCCTCGGCGTGGCCGGGCAACAGGGCGACGGCGCGCCGCAGCGCGGCTTCGGCGGTCTCGGCGTTTCCCAGCATGAGCAGAATTCGCCCGCGTTCGAGCAAGGCCGGTCCGTAGTCGGCGTCGAGGCGGAGCGCACCATCGAGAGCCTCGAGCCAAGCCTTGAGCCGAGTGTCGCCCGGCGCGGCCGCGTAGCCTCGGGCAACGTCGGAGCGCGCCAGCGCCACGCGCACGAGCCCGACACGCGGCGCCGGGTCGCGCGACGCGAGCCGGAGCGCCGTCTTGTAGGCTCGTTCGGCGCCTGCCCAGTCGTCGGCCTCGTACGAGCTATCTCCCTTTGCGAGCGCCGCGTCCGCGGGCTCGCCGGTGCCGCGCGCAAGGCGGTCCGCAACGGGCGGCGGCAGCCATTCCTCGGGCTCGGGGACCTCCGGCGCCTCGGGCGGAGTCGGAGCCGCGGCAGGGTCGGCCGGCGCCGGGGCCGCGGACGGAGCTGGAGCGCTCGCAGGGTCGTTCAGGGGCGCCGGCACGCTCGGAGCCTCGGTCCCGGCCGAGCGCGCGCAGCCCGCCGCGAAAATCAGAGCGCCGAGCGCGAGCGCCGCTCCGAGCCGCTCAGGGGGCATCGTGCTTGACGCTGTGCTCCTTGCCGTCGAACCGCATCGCGACTCTTCGGCCGTCGTACACGGTGGCAAGGGATACCGGTCGCTTCCAAACCCGGACCAGAGCTCGCAACGTCTCGCGCGCGTAGTCCCCGCGCAGATCGACACCGCGATGCTCGTGCCGCAGCAAGAGCTCTCCGCGGTTCTCGAAGTTCGCGTCCTCGACGTAGATGAACGGATTGCCGAAGTTCGTGAGCTGGGCGAGCAGCTTTTCCTTCACCTTCCGGAACTCCCGCGTCTCTATTTCGAACCTGTCGCTGCGATTGGACCACTCGAAGGTGAACAGCTTGTGCTCGAGCGCGAACTCCGGCGTCAGAAACTCGTCGACGAACGTCACGTCCGTGTAGAGGGCCCGCACTTCGAAGATCTTCTCCCGTCCGAGTCCGAGCCTGAGGTCCCAGTTGCGCTTCATGTCGAGGTCGTCGCACTCTTCCCATTCTCGGCCGAACTGTCCCTTGTTCCAGCGGTCTTCGATGCTGCGAAACAGCTCCACCCCGAGCTTGTAGGGGTTCAGGCGCCCGCCGCTGGTCGCCAGAACTCCGGCGTTGTTGTCGGCATAATCGATGATCTCGCTCCAGTCACATACCTTCTCGGTCATCAACTTCGAGTGGTGATAGCTG
>DASWGX010000674.1:0-3069 GCA_036393455.1 Polyangiaceae bacterium | reverse complement strand
CGGTTCGAAGTCCGCCGCGGAAGTCACCGTTTCGGCGTCGGTCGCCCCGGCCGCGAGCGGCAGCGTCACCCCGGCTCCGCTATGGGCGGCGAAGCGAAAGCTTTCGAACGCGCTGACCGCGGCGGTGGCGAACGCCTCGCGGTAGGCGTCGCCGGAGTGGAAGACTACGAGGCGGCGGTGCAAGTCGCCATAGATCAGGTTTGCCAGCGCGCAGCCCACGTATTCGGCCGCGGGAGCCATGCGTATCAAACGCCCCGAGTCATCGTCGGCAAAGTCCGTCAGCGTTACCGAGCTCGGTAGCAAATGAGCGAAGGCCTCGCCTCGTAGCGCGCTTCGAACCGCGGCAACGAGCTCGACCTGGTTGGGCCCTATGAGGCCGATGGGGGCCTGCCGGTTCAGCGCTTCGAGCCCGCCCAGCGCGCCCTCGACGCTCGAGCGTGAGTCGCGAACGGCCAGGCGAAAGCGCATGCCGCTCCGCCCCGCCTCGGCGTTCAGGTATTCGACGGCCAGCAGCATGGCGCGTTCGTGGTTCACTCCGCCCGCGGCCGAGCTTCCCGTAAAAGGTAGCAGCGCGCCGATCGGGACGGCGTCGGCGTCGGCGTCGGGTGCCGGGTTTCCGCAGCCGAGCAGCGCGGCGGCGACGCACAGCCCTCCCAGGCGGCCGAGCGGCTTCGATACCTCGATCACCGCACGAGTCCTTCCGCCAACGCCGATGCGCTCAGGAGCTGCTGATGCCGAGCTCCGCCAGGTATGCGCGGTAAAGCTCGATGGTGTCCGGCGTGACGATGTCCTGTCCCGTGCTGAAGACGTCCCCGTTCGACCCGCTGATCCACGGCTCGAGCAGGCTCATCGTCTCTTCGAGTCCCAGCGCGTGCATGGCGTACAGGATGTAGACGCTGAGAAAGCCCATCCAATACGGTCTCTGACCGATGGCGGCGTCGACCTTGCCCGCCGCAAGGCCGTCGAGCGTCCCCACGTCGAGGTCGAAAGCCACGAGCTTCATCGCGCCGACCTTGTCCTGTTCCTCGAGCACGCCGAGTGCAATCGGACCGTTGTAGGCGTAGACGCCGATCACGCCTGCCAGATCGGCGTACTCGTCCAGCGCGTCCTCGACGTTCTGCCGCGCTACGTCGAAGTCGATCTCGTCGAAGTAGCTCTGGACGAGCTCGACCTCCGTGCCCTGGAAAGCGTCCTCGATTCCCTGAATGCGTTCCTGCGCGTTGGCCGCCGTGGAAAGTCCGGCGAAGGCGGCAACCTGTCCGCCCTCGTCGCCGAGCAGCTCGACCATCTTCTCGCCGGCGGCGAAGCCGGCCTCGTAGTTGACGGTGCCGAGGTATAGGAGTCGCTTGCTGCCGCCGGCGGCGTCCGAGTCGAAGGTGATGACGTTCACGTCGCTGTCCATGGCCGGCGCCACCGCGCTCTCCACGTCGACCGCGTCGATCGCCGAGACGGAAATCCCCACGAATCCTTGTTCCACCTTCCGGTTCAGGATCTCGACCTGGGACGAGCTCTCCCCGTCGCTGGTGGCGTCGAAGGTCGCGAAGCAGCCGATGGCCGAAGCGGCGCGGCCGGTGCCGATTTGAGCCGGCGTCCAGTAGTTCGAGTGTCGGTTGGCCACGACCGCGATCTTGACGCCGCTCGGGTCGACATCGTCGCCGAGCGCCTCGAAAAGGGCGCTCGCGGCGTCTTCCAAGTCGCCCGGCGCGAACGGGTTGACCTCGGCGGGGTTCTCCGGGTCGGGTCGCGGCTCCGACTCTTGGCTCGCCGAGCAGGCCAGCAGCGGCAGGGCGAGCGACAGCGCGGCAATTCGGGGTGAAGTTTTGATGCGGTCCTTCATTCTGTTGGCGGGCGACGGGCGAGGTCGCCTCCTTCTCTCGGCTTGCAAACGGACGTTCGAGGTCCGGCTTAAGCGAGCATCCCGGCTTCGAGCGCGAAGGACGCGCACGCGGGCGTTTCGGTCTCGAGGTCGGCCGCAAGATCGAGCTCTTCGAACGCGAAACGGCGTGAGTCAGCCCGGCGTTCGGGCCTGGCGCTGCCGTGTCGAGGCACGTTGCAACACCGTGCCGAAGCGCGCCGCGACGTCGCTCGTGAGTCCCTCCCGCATGATCCCGCTATGGTATGGGTACCCGTTCGAATGGATGACTCCGTGAAGGACCTGATCGAATCGAGTCGCCCGCCCGCCGGTGCCAGAGTGGCGCGCAATGCGTTCCATCTCGTGCTCGGGCAAGCCTCCACGACGGTGCTCGCTTTCTTGCTCAACGGGCTACTCGGACGCTGGCTCGGCGTCACGGACTACGGCCTGTTCTTCCTCGTCACGTCCATGGGCCTTTTCGCTTACGTGATCGTCGACTGGGGACAGGCGCAGTACGTGATCCGGGAAGTAGCGCAGCACCCCGAGCAGGCGGGGCAGCTTCTGGGAAGCATGTTGATGCTGCGCATCGTGGGAGGTTTCGGTCTTTCCGCGCTCACGGCGCTGGCGGTGTGGCTGCTGGGTTACGACGCGCGTACCGTCGGTTTCGCGGCTTTGATGGTCGTCGCCATGTTGCCGTTCGTCCTGGCGCAGGGGTATGGCATCGTCTTTCGCGGCAGGGAGCGGATGGAGCTCGACTCGATCGTTTCGGTGCTGAACAAGGCGCTCACGCTCGGCGCTACGCTGCTTCTTTTGGCGCTGGGGACCGGCCTGCTCGGCGCGATCGTTTCTCAGGCGTTGGGAGGTCTCTGCGCGGTGGCCGCCGCCGCGCTCTTGCTGCGCCGTGCCGATGTGCCGCCGCTGCGAGCGAGCGTCGATGAAGCTCGCCGCCTGCTCCAGGGTGGAACGCCGCTCCTGATGGTCGGGCTGGCGGTGGCCGCACAGAGCTACCTGGAGGTAATCGTGCTCTCGAAGCTGGCGCCGTCGGAATCCGTCGGGTGGTTCGGCGCCGCGCGCACCGTGTTCGGAACTCTCATCGCGCCGGCGAGCATTCTCGCGATGGCGGCGTACCCGGGGATGGCGCGGGCGGCTCACAGCCCGCAGCTCTTGACACGGGAAGTGCAGGTATCGACGCGGCCTCTGGTCGCGCTGGCCGTGCT